>JBOHIT010000072.1:0-3370 GCA_050726155.1 Bradyrhizobium sp. | reverse complement strand
GCGTACGGAGAGGCCACCGTCACCATGGCCAGCACCAGCGCCCAGTCGTTGTTGAGCAGGCCGTACATGCCCATGGTCTTGTACATCGGCACGGCGAGGAAGGCGGCCGGAATGAAATAGGTCAGGAGCGCCATGTTCATCACCAGGCGGCCGCCCTTCATGCGCAGCCGGCTGATGGCGAAGGCGGCAGCGCTGGCGATCAGCAGGGTGAGCAGCGCCGTGCCGCACGAGATCACCAGCGAATTGAACATCTGCAGCCAGAAATTGTAGAGAAAATGGTGCTTCTGGCCGAACACGATCTCGAAATTGCGTACCGTCGGCTGGATCGGCCAGAGCTGGCCGGAGAACGCCGCGTCCTTGGGCGAGATGGCGAACAGCAGCATGTGGTAGATCGGGATCACCGTCCACAGCAGGACGGGAATGCCGACCAGGAGCAGCGCCGCTTCGGCGCTGACGCCGCGGGTGAACCTGCGCATCGTCATTTCGACAACCGCCTCATCATGAAGAAGACCAACGGCAGGATCAGCGGCAGCGCGCAGACGATCGAGGCCATGGCGAGCCCGACCTGATCGAGCCGCAGGTAGCGAATGCCGAGCGTCGCCAGCACGTGCGTCAGGTCAGCCGGCCCGCCGCCGGTCAGCAGGTAGACGCTGTTGAAGTCGCCCAGCGTCCAGATCATCGAGAGCAGGGTGCAGGTGAGGTAGAGCGCCTGCATCGACGGCCAGGTGATGAAGCGGAATTTCTGCCACCAGGTGGCGCCGTCGACATCGGCGGCTTCGAACAGATCGTTGGAAATGGCGAGCCGTCCGGTCATCAGGATCAGCGTCCAGAACGGCAGCGATTTCCAGATGTGTACGCCGATCGCCATGCTCAGCGCCACGGTCGGATCATTGAGCCAGTTCGGGCCGTCCTCGCCGGTGAGCTTGAAGATCAGCGTGTTGACCACGCCCCATTCGGGATTGAACATGAAACGCACGGACAGGATGGTCGGGATCGACGGCACCGCCCAGGGCAGGATGAACAATACCGACAGCCATTTGATCCAGGAGCGCGACTGCACGAAGAAGCCGGACAGGAACAGCGCGATCATCATCTTGAAATTGATGCCGATCACCAGGAAGATCAGCGTATTGACCGCGGCGCGCGCGAAGATCGGATCGTGATAGAGCGCGACATAGCTCGCCGGATGGCGCGCCAGCCACAGCCCGTAGCCGACCGGGTAGACCACGAAGGCCAGGAATACCAGCAGGTAGGGTGTCAACAGCGCGATGCCCCAGACCTGCGGCGTGGTCAGCCGCGCCGACAGCGGCGGGCCCGGCATTGCGTGATCGGAAAGTGTGATTGCCATACGTGTACTCTAGAACGAGATGCCGGCCGCCGCTACGTTATCGTCGCGGCGGCCAGCTTCGTTTACCTCAACCCGCGATTTGCTTGAGGCGGGCGATCAGTTCGTCGACGGCTTTGTCGACCGGAACCTTCTCGCTTACTACCCGGTTCATCGCCTTGGCCCAGACGTTCTCGTTGTTCAGGATCGTGAACTTCCAGTTCTTGGTGAAGTCGAACGGCGTGGTGCCGCCGGTGAACTGGGTGTAGACGGCCTTGCGATGCCGGTCAGCCTGCCAGAACGGGCTCTGCTGGCTTGCGGTCGTCACCGGGAACCAGCGGCCGAGCGCGCCTTCGATATAGGGCCTCAGGTTCTCTTCCTGCATCAGGAACTTGACGAATTCCTTGCCTTCGGCCTTGTTCTTGGCGTTGGCGAAGATCAGGCCGGTCTTGACGTCCGAGCGGTACTTGATCGGCGTGCCGTCCGGCTTGTTGGGGAACGACGCGGTGATGATGACGTCGTCATAGTTCTTCTTGCCGAGCGCGCGCTGTTCCGGAGTCAGGGCCGGGTTGTTGGCGTCATCGAGCCACTTCGCCGCGATCGAGATCGTGAAGTTGTGGGTCATCACGATGGTCTTGTTGTGGAACGCGACGTTGTTGTCCGGATCCTTCCAGGTGGTGGCAGACGGCGGCGAGCAGCCGCGGATCTGGGTATCGGTGTAATCCTTGAGCGCGCCGATCAGGTTCTGGCGGACCTTGGGATCGTCGACCAGCAGCTTGCCGTCGTCGTCGACCAGCTTGACGTTGTGGGCGTCCATGAAGGTGTAGAATGACTGGAACGAGTCAGTCGATTCCACACCCATCGGCTGGCCGACGGCGTAGATGCGCTGACCGGTGGCCTTGCGGCTGGCGGCCTGCACCTTGTCGCACCAGAACGACCAGTAATCTTCCCATTTGGTCGGAATATCGCTTGGCTTGAAGCCGGCCTGCTCCAGCATGTCGCCCCAGATCTGGACGTGCATGCTCTGCTGCTTCAGCGGGAAGCCGTAATACGCCTTCTTCTTGGCGACATCGTTATAAAGCAGCACTGTTTCCAGCGTGTTCGGTGCGAATGCCGATTTCATCGGCGTCATGATGTCGCCGAGGTCCTCGAGCTTGCCCTCATAGGCCCACTTGCCCTGCACCTGCACGTCGTAGGTGTCGGCATAGGCGACGTCCGGCACGGTGCCGGAATCCAGCGCCGCCACCGTCTTCGGGATCATGTCCTGGATGGCGTATTGCGACAGTTCGACCTTGATGCCGGTCTTGGCCTCGAACTTCTTGATCGCTTCAAGCAGCGCGTCGTCCTCGGACTTGTAGAAGCCCTTGCCGAACCAGACGGTAATGGTTTTTTGTTGGGCGATCGCAGGTGCTGCGGCGTAAAACAGCCCGACAGCAGCGACCGCGAGTGAAAGCGCGCCTAATTTCTTGGATCTCACATTGTTCTCCCTGGATATGCCGGCTTATTAACCGGTTGGATAAAAGACTAGCTCATGGCGGTGGCGTGATCCAGATGGCGCGTTGCAAACTTGTGTAGGGGGAGGGTGTTCCAGCCAACGCGTCCGACACGACATCGTTCAGTTTGTCGCCCCGCCCGGTTCAATTGCAAACGGGCGCCGCGACCCATCGCCATCCATTTCGATTGTGCGAGGATTGTCGCTCCGGCCCGATCTAACTTGGGCATCGTTCGATATAAGTTCGGCATCGGCGGCTATGGGATACCGGCTCCCTTGCGCAATTAACCGCGCGTGACGCACCGGCAATGACAACTGAATATGCGTCTGCGGTCTCGCCGCGCGTTGCGCCCGAGCTGTTGCAGAAATCTCTCTCCCTTTGAGAGAGCAGGGAAGACCGGGTGCGCGCTGCACCCGCGATCTCGTGTGCGACGTGCACAAAGGAAAGTGCACACGAGCATACAGGTTCAGCGGAGAGCATCCGGCCTTCCCTGCGCAATGGCTTTACGGCTTACTTCGTGCTCTCCCCGGAGAACGGCTCTTTTGCCTCCGTT
>JBOHIT010000071.1:0-4951 GCA_050726155.1 Bradyrhizobium sp. | reverse complement strand
GTCGGCGCGCCACGGTTGGCCATCTGGCCGTTGATCGACGAGCCACCGCCGAGCACCCGCGCCTGTTCGTATTTGCGTAAGGGCGGACGCCCCTCGTTGGGATTGTTGTGGCTGACGATTTGCGTCGTGACCTTGAGTTCGGTCCAGTGGAAGCGCGGATCGAAATAGGCGGTGCCCGGATAGCTGTCCCGAATCTCGGCCGGCTCGTTGCCGGGCGGCGTGTCCTGGCCGGCTTCGCAGAGCAGGACCTTGTTCGCGCTTTTCGCCGACAGCCGGTGCGCCATGACCGAACCCGCCGAACCGCCGCCTACGATGATCGTGTCAAACACTTGGGCATTCCCTCTTGTTGTTGGTCTTGTTGTGGGGAGAAGGCTAGCGCAGCTTCGTTTGCGGGTCACGCCGGCGTTGTTGGTATAATGCTGACGGATGTCCCGGATGAGTCAAGAACGGCATGTCATTTCGCGCCGGATTTTTCCAGGATCGCGATCATCTCGCGGTAGCCGCGATTTCTCGCCAGCTTCAGCGGCGTCGCTCCGCTGCCGTCGGGAATGTTGACGTCGGCGCCGGCCTCGACCAGCGCGCGCAAGGTCTCGGTGTGGTTCCGGCCGCCATCGCCAAGCACGATGGACTCGATCAATGCGGTCCATTTGAGATTGTTGACGTGATCGAGCGGCGCCTTGGCGGCGATCAGCGTCCGCACAATCTCGACATGACCGAGATGGGCCGCCGCGATCAGGGCCGTGCCATCGTAACGGCTGGTGACGGCTTTCGGATTGCCGCCGCCTTCCAGCGCGATTTTGAGCATCGGCACGTCGTTGGCAACGGCTGCGATCGTGATGATGTCGTAGCGGTCGATTTCTGACTTGTTGGGATCGGCGCCGAGCCGGATCAGGGCGCGGGCGGCATCGTGCTGTTTCTGGTAGGCCGCAACATGCAACGGCGTACGGTGGCGCGCGTCGGTCGCTTCCTTGTTTTCTCCTGACGCGATGCGCCTTTCGATGTCGGCGATGTCGCCGCGGGCGGCGGCGGCATGCAACCCGCCATAGGTGCGCAATTCGCTCTCGGTCGGTGCGATCTGGGCGGATGCGGGCAGGGCGGCGAGCAGCGCGAGGAAAAAGCCGGCGAGCAAATGCATCACGAGGAAGCTCCGATAAGGCGCCCCATTTGAGCGCGATGGTGGGGCCGCGGCATATTCGTAAGCGCAAACCTCTTTGCTTCCAAATCCGCAAGCCGCGGTGTAGCGTTCATGCCGGTCCCCGGTCATAAGTGTCACGGGATGACGCTATCCAGAGCGGGGCTCATGTGTTTCCAACCGATCTTGCATCGTTTCTCGATCTGATCCGCCAGCACGGCGATGCGGCCTACACCTTCGTGTTCGCCTATGCGTCCGCGCACAGCCTGCTGCTGACGTTGTTTGCGGGATATGCGGTGCATTCCGGCGCGCTGGATTACGGCAAGCTCATCATGGTGTGCTGGGCCGGCACCTTTACCGGCGATGTGATCCGGTTCTGGATCGGGCGGCGCTTCGGCACACGCTGGCTCGGATCGATGCCCAGGATCGAGCGCATGGTCCAGATCGCGGCCCGGCTGGCCGACCGTCATTATATCTGGATGATCCTGTTCCACCGTTACCCGAACGGCATTCGCAGCGTCGCCGGCTTTGCGTACGGGATGTCGCGGCTGCCCTGGTCCACCTTCCTGGCGTTGAATTTCGTCGCGGCGGGCCTGTGGTCCTGCGCGATCGTTTCGGCTGGCCGCGCCTTCGGCCAGGTCTCGGAGAAGGTTTTGAGCGATGCATCCTCCGGTCTCGCCTTCGCGCTGCTGGTCGTGTTCCTCGGCCTCTCCTGGTTCTTGAGCAGGAGGCTCGAGCGCGCCATCGAGCGAAACTGACGCCCCATTGGCGCGATCGCGACTGGGTTTTTGCAGCTCGAATATGACGTCGGCGAACAGTCTGGACAGCGGCGGCTTTTCCGGTTGATATGCGACGAAATGACACGATGCGGCAAAAATGACCAGCCGCCGCGCCGCATAGACCCGGAGGAACCCCAATGATCCCATTTCATGCGCGCCTGATCGGCGCGGCCGTCGCGCTGACCCTTGCGGTTGGCAGCCCGGCGCTCGCGCAGCAGCTTGAACTCAAGCTGATGGCGCCTGCGGCACCCGGTGGTGGATGGGATCAGACCGCCCGCGCGATGCAGCAGGCCCTTGTCGCCGCCGGTATCGCGCGCAGCGTTCAGGTCACCAATGTCGCCGGTGCCGGTGGCAGCGTCGGCATCGCGCAGTTCGTCAACGGCGCCAAGGGCGACGGTAACCAGATGATGGTGAACGGCTTCGTCATGGTCGGCGCGCTCGCCATGAACAAGTCGCCGGTGACGCTCGAGCAGGTGACGCCGATCGCGCGCCTCACCGAGGAAATTCAAGTGATCGTCGTGCCGGCGAACTCGCCGATCAAGACGGCGCAGGATCTGGCCACCGCGGTCAAGGCCGATATCGCCAAGGTCACCTTTGCCGGCGGCTCGGCCGGCGGCGTCGACCATGTGATGGCGGCGCTGTTTGCGGGCACGATCGGCGCCGACGCGAAAAAGATAAATTACATTCCGTTTTCCGGCGGCGGCGAGTCGCTGGCGGCCATCCTCGGCGGCAAGGTCACCGCGGGCATTTCAGGCCTCAGCGAATATGACGGCCAGATCAAGTCCGGCAAACTGCGCGCGCTCGGCGTGACCTCGGAGAAACGTATCGCCGGCGTTGATATTCCGACCTTCAAGGAGCAGGGGATTGATCTCGTGCTGGCCAACTGGCGTTCGGTGATGGCGCCTCCCGGCATTACGGCGGAACAGAAGAAAGCCCTCGGCGATGCGGTGGATAAGATGGTCAAGTCCGCCGCCTGGAAGGACATTCTCAAGCAGAAGGGCTGGGACGATGCCTATCTCGGCGGCGACGCGTTCGCTGATTTCCTGAAGAAGGAAACGGTGCGCGTCACCGACGTGCTGAAGTCGGTCGGCCTCGTCAAATCATGAGCGACCTTCCGCAGGGTCCGGCGGAGCGGCACATCGATTCCGCGGGCGTTGTCATTGCGCTCGCGCTGGCGGCGTTGGCCGCGGTGCTGGTGTGGGACGCGAGCCAGCTGCAATCCAACAATCCCTACGGCATGGGACCGCACGTGATGCCCGTTGTCATCGCCGTCGGGCTCGGCATTCTGGCGATCGGCAACCTGGTCGAGGCGCTGCGCGGCAATCTGCCGGCACGCGAGAGCGCCGACCCCAAAGCGGTGTGGCTGATTCTCGGCGGGTTGGCGCTGCTGATCGCCATCATCGGTCTTGGCGGCGGCTTTATTCCGGCGACCACGGCATTGTTCGTCGCCACGGCGACGGCCTTCGGGCGGCGCGCCATTCTCGCCGATCTCGCCATCGGCTTCGTCATGACGACCCTGATCTATGTCGCCTTCAGTCGGCTGCTGACGTTGAGCCTTCCCGCCGGCCCACTGGAAAGGCTGTTCTGATGGACGCCTTCATCGCCCTCGCGCATGGCATGGCCGTCGCCATGCAACCGATGAATTTGCTTTACGCGCTGATCGGCGTGCTGCTCGGCACCGCGGTTGGCGTGTTGCCCGGCATCGGGCCTGCACTCACCGTCGCCTTGCTGCTGCCGGTGACCTACAAGCTCGATCCCGGCGGTTCGCTGATCATGTTCGCCGGCATCTATTACGGCGGCATGTATGGCGGATCGACCACCGCCATCCTCATCAACACGCCCGGCGAGAGCGCTTCGATGGCGACTGCGCTCGAGGGCAACAAGATGGCCAAGGCCGGCCGCGGCGGTCCGGCGCTCGCGACGGCGGCCATCGGCTCGTTTGTCGCCGGCACAATCGCCACCATTGGTCTTGCCTTTCTGGCGCCCTGGCTGGTCGACTTCGCGGTGCACTTCGGGCCGGAAGATTATTTTGCGTTGATGTGCGTGGCTTTCGTCACGGTGTCGGCAACCTTCGGAAGTTCGCCGATCCGCGGACTGACCAGCCTGTTCATCGGGCTGACGCTCGGGCTGATCGGCATCGACAAGCTCACCGGCCAACCCCGGCTTGCCTTCGGCATCCCCGAATTGCTCGACGGCGTCGAAGTGACGACACTGGCGGTCGGCCTGTTCGCGGTGGGGGAGGCGCTCTACGTCGTCTCGCGCCGTCATCACTCCGAAGAAAAGCTCGAGCCGGTGCGTGGCTCGCTATGGATGACCAAAGAGGACTGGCAACGGTCGTGGAAACCGTGGCTGCGCGGCACGCTGTTCGGCTTTCCGATCGGCGCATTGCCGGCCGGCGGCGCCGAGATTCCGACGTTTCTGTCTTACTCCACCGAGAAGCGCCTCTCAAAACATCCGGAAGAATTCGGCAAGGGCGCCATCGAAGGCGTCGCAGGGCCTGAAGCCGCCAATAACGCCTCTGCCGCCGGCACTCTGGTGCCGTTGCTGACGCTGGGGCTGCCGACCTCGGCTACCGCCGCGATGATGCTTGCGGGCTTTCAGCAATACGGCCTCAACCCGGGGCCGTTGCTGTTCGCCGAGCGGCCCGATCTGGTGTGGGGCCTGATCGCGAGCCTGTTCATCGCCAACGTCATGCTGCTGGTGCTCAATCTGCCGCTGGTCGGCCTGTGGGTGAAGCTGCTGGCGATCCCGCAGCCGTGGCTTTACGCCGGCATTCTGGTGTTCGCGACCACAGGCACCATCGCGGCGAAACCGTCGGTGGTCGAACTGTCGATGCTGGCGGGTTTTGGCGTGATGGGCTTTTTGATGCGCCGGTTCGATTTTCCGATCGCGCCTGTCGTGATCGGTCTGATCCTCGGACCGATCGCCGAAAGCCAGCTGCGCCGCGCGATGTCGATCAGCCTCGGCGATCCCATGGCGCTATTGCAAAGCCCGATGTCCGCAACGCTGCTCGGCATCGCGCTGATTGCGCTGGTGGCGC
>JBOHIT010000070.1:0-6526 GCA_050726155.1 Bradyrhizobium sp. | reverse complement strand
AGCACGGGAATCATAATCCTGGGGTCGGGGGTTCGAGTCCCTCTCTCGCTACCAACAAAATCAGCACTTTCGGAATTGTTTCGTACCACGGTTCGTACCACATTCCGCGTTTGCTAAATCGTTTCGAGTCAAGCGGATCTTTCGAGCGGCGGTTTACCGGCTCTATGTCGCGGGTGCTTGACCTGCTGGCGATGGTCCGGATTGCCCGAGCGGCCCTTGAGCAGGCAGAGGCCTCCTCGGCGCGGGATTGAAAGAGCTCGGTGGATATTGGGTTCATCAAACCGGGTTTGGATTGGTCCATCGGGTTCGACGAACACCTGGCTCACCTTCTTGATGCGGAAGGCATCGACGATCCGGGCGAACAGATGCGGATTTCCGATGTGTTCTGTAGGCTGGGCTTGGCAGAGCACAGGCTTTTCGGTGAGGAAGATACTGCTACCATGGTGTTCCAAGAACACTACTACGCCGCGACCGAAAGAATGCGCAAGCTGATAGATCGAGCCTAGCTTTAATCAATAGGGACGTTTCTTGCGCGAAGTTCGGGGAGCGCAAACGACAACGACAGGCCGCTGATCGGGCGGCCTGTCGCCGCTGTCGCAAGAACAAAACTCCAACCTCTCTAATGTTTTCGGAAATTTGCCAGCCTGGCGATTTCCGGCGTCCTCGTGAAGCAGTCACGGTGGATAGCGCTCCCTTCCGGAGCGATAAGAAACAAAGCGCTCACGGTGATGCAGCGTTCATGACTGAATGTGAGCTTCGGGAAATCTCACGGCCCGACGACTTGTTTCCTGGGGTGACGGCTAAAGGCCGAAGGGTAAGACGTGGGCTTGAGACCAGCATTCTGATGTTCGCCGACCGCGGTGGCGGCAAAACTCAAACCGCCAACGCAAATATCAAAGGGCTCAAGGAAGTCGCGGTAAAGCCGGACCTGATAATCGTTGATGACCACGGGGATATTGAAATCGCCTGTTCTGTCCTCACGTGGTTTGGCGGCCATGGCTGTATTTGCAGAAAAAGGGATGGGGCACGGGCCTAAGTCTATCGCATGCCAGAGCCGATCAAGCCGACAGCAACTCAAACGCACTTAGCGACGTGCAAACCGCGTGGCTGATCGCTGGGTTTCGAAGAGGAAATGGCGTTGACTCTTCTGCTCGATGCTGCGGCTCTGATAAGGCTTTGGCAAAAAAGGGGTCAGTTGGCTGACTGATAAGGTTTGGTCGCAAATGGAGTCAGTTGGCTGATTGATAAGGAAACACTGAAAAGCTTATCAGTCAGGTTAAGCCGTGTAGGTTCCGGCGAGTGCCCGCCCCAACATTCTATAAATATCCTAGCCACGGTTTCTGCGCTACGCCTCGCGGTATTTCCGTCGTCCTGGTCGAGCAGAACGCCCAGGCAGCGTTGAAGTAGCCGATTTTGGGTACGTGCTGGAAACCGGCAAGATCGTACTCGGAGGAAAGACGTCCGACCTGCGCGAAGATCGACGCGTGATTGACGGCTATCTGGGAATCAACCCTTCCAGATCGGAGGCGTCACCGGGTCCTAATCGAACAACCAAAGCGGGAAAACAAAGTCGGTGACCGCTAAGGAATTGGGATAAACTGATCATGCCTGCAAGAACTTGTTGGGGGCGCGGTTTTAGACGACTGTCAGGGTTGGAGATAACAAGCATGTCAACCCGAGTACTCGATGGCTATTACCCTTTGTCGATCTTGGCTTGCTTGTGAGTTTCGCTAGTCCGTTGGTATTTCAACTCCACGTTCACAAATTCGCTCTCGCCGAGGCCAACCGTTTCCCAATCGTCCGCACGATGTCACGCAGAAGCGTCTGACATGCGGACTCTGGAAGGGATAGCTTTGGCCTTCTATTCGGGCGAGAAACTTGCGGGCCAGGTCGTGCGGGAAGGCAGCGAAGGCTGCCGCCGGAGCGGAGTAGGCAAGGCCCCTTCGGCGGAAGCTCCGAAGAATGAGAAATCGAAAGAGCAGATCCAGGAATTTAAGGCGCACATGGATGCGGGCAAGTAAACTGCATAGATGAGGTCGGCTTGCTGACCAAAAGGTTTTCGGCAGAACTGGGGTCAGTTTCTCACTAATAAGCAAATATTGAGCGCCTTATCAGCTCGCGAGGCTATCGTGGCTCATCAGCCGCGGCTTCATTGTCGTCCGTGAAGAAACCTAATTTCAGGTTAGATTGATCGCGGGCTCCCCAAAGAGAGCGCTGAGGATTTGGCGTAATAAAATCCTGAACCACTTGATGAGGCGGCGGAAGTTATAGCCGACGGCGGCGAGGACGGCGTTGGCGGCGTCGCCGCGACGGAACCAGAGATAGTTGCGGCTCATGCGGTGCTCGGCTTTGAGATGGCCGATCACAGGCTCGACGGCGGACCGGCGGCGCAATTCGCGCTTGATCTGCGGCGTCACCCCTCGCTTTTGTCCCGAGATGAAGACCCTGAACTTGTAATCAGGCGGCGCATTGTGGCCGCGATAGCCCTTGTCGGCGAGGATGCGCGCGATGGTGCTGCCGACCAGCGCCTCCATGTCCGGGATCACGGTTGCCAGGGTGTGGCCATCATATGGATTGCCGGGCAGCGCCTTCACATGGGTGACGAACTGGCCGCCCTTGCAGTGCTTGAGGGTGGTGGCAACGCTGACCTTGACGCCGAACTCGTAAGGCCGGTGGGCCTTGCCCTTGCCGATGCATTCGACTTCCGGCGCATGCAGGGAATAGACCTTCGGGCCGCGTTGATGCTGCCTTTGCTCGCGCACGCGCCGCGCCAGCAATAACAGCTGTGCGAACGCCCCTTCGAGCCCGCTGTCGCCCTCGATCTTGCGACCGACGTCGCGGATGACGCGGCCGAGTAAGGTGCGCAGCTTCTTTAGCATCCGGTTGGCTCGCTTGAACTGCTTGGCGTGGGCATAACGCTGATGCTGGATCAGGGCGAACTTGCCGACCCGCGCATAGGACTGGCGCAAAACCACCCCACGCAGCTTCGCCAGCCGCACCAGTTTCTCGCGCGCCCGGTTCAAAAGCTTCGCATCGGTGGGGAACGTCACGTTCTTGGGTTGAACCGTCGTATCCACGATCACCCGTGACAGCTCGGAGGGCTTGATCGCCTTGGTCCTGGTGGCGACCGACAGGCTCTCCTGGAGCAGTACCTGCAGCCGCTCTTCGCCCATGCGGTTGCGCCAACGCGTCAGCGACGAGCGATCGAACACCAGCCGGTGCCGGAAGAATTCTTCGCCACAGAAGTATTGGTAATAGGGGTTCTCGACCCAGCGCTCGCACAGCACCTCATCGGACAGGTCATAGGTGTGCTTGAGGATCGCCAGCCCCGCCACTAGCCGCGTCGGCAGTGGCGGATGGCCGGGATCGTCGGTGTAGACCTCGCCGAAGCGTCCTTCCAGGAACGGCCAATCCACCGTCCGTGACAGCTTCGCCAGCGGATGGTTCATGTCGATGATCTGGTCGAGCCGGGAGCGAAACAGATCCTGCTCGCCCGTCTCCCGAGGTTCCCGTGGCCGCATCTCGTCCTCCGCCGAAGCCGTGATACGACAGAGAATCACGAATCAGATTTGCAAGGAATCCCCTTTCCAACACCGGATTTCTGGCAAATTCGATTTCCACAGATCGTCAGTTTAAGATTCCAAATCAACGGCTTGGGCATTCTTCACGGACGACTTCATTTCGATTCTTTTTCGATGCCAAGCGATCGCTTTTGCGATGTGTCGGCGGATCGATAAACAAGCCGTGACGAAGCAGCTTCATGTAGGCCGTTAGTACATAGTCGGGCACCCGCGCCTTGGTCGCGCTCGCGACGGACGCATACCTGAAGCTGAGATATGAACGGGCCGCAAGCAGAATGTAGGCGATCGGCTCAAGCTCCTCGTCGGCGAAATCGTGAAGCTCTCCGCGCAGCTTCGCCCGGCGAAGCGCGCGCAGGTAGCCGGCACCGAAACCTTCAACGTGCCGCCGAAAGGCGGCCGGCACAAAAACCTCACCCTCGTTGAGGATCCGGTAAAACTCGGGATGGATCTGGAGAAACTCGAACCAGGCCAATAAGCGCTTCTCTTCCCGCGCGAGGCCGTCGGCGACCGGGGCGACCTCGTTGGTGACGTGCGACAACAGCAGTTGCCCGAGGGCCGGAAGTAATTGCTCGAACAGATCCTGACGTGATTCAAAATAATTATAGAACGTACCGTGAGCCACTTTTGCCGCCGCGGTGATTTTGCTGATTGAAGCGTCGGCATAACCGTAGCGTCCGACGACACGTGCCGCAGCGAGAAAGATCGCCTGGCGAATTGCCTCGGATCTTTCCGCGCGATTCTTTCGCGGTCGCCGCGATTTCTTGGATATTGCCACTTTTTCCCTTTCGGTGCGTTGAATCCGACTCGCAGTGCCGTGGACCGTCTGCAGGCGGCGGGTTCAAGCCGATCTCACGATCAGCGATACCTTCATGTTCCGCTATTGACAACCTTATCCGCGATCTGCAAATGAATGGTGACCCGTGAATCATAAATCATCATAACAGCCATGGGGAGGAATATTGTTGCAGTCGAGCGCTGTGGTGGAAGGCCGGAGGCCGGCGGAGAAGATGCGCGCGAGGGTGGCCGTCGGCGGAGCGTGGACGCTGGCTGTGGCCGTGCTTTGCCTGCTGCCGCCGCGGCTCTTTTCCGACTATCAGCTCTACACCCTCAACCTCGCGCTGGTGAACGTACTCCTTGCGGTCGGTCTGAACCTCGTAATCGGGGTCGCTCGGCAGTTCGCGCTATTTACCGGAGCACTGTTTGGAATCGGCGCTTACGTCTCGGGGATCTGCCAAGTGCGTTATGGCCTTTCCTTCTTCGCCGCGTTGCCATTGGCGGTGGCGGCGGCGACGTTCGCGTCCGCGGCGATCAGCCTGATCGCCTGGCGGGCCGGCGATCTCTATCTCGCGATGATCACGTTTGGCTTCGGCGAGATTTTCCAGTTTGTTCTTGTGCACGCGGACACCTTGACCAACGGACCAGACGGTCTCGCGGTGCCAAGGCCGGTGTTGGCAGGCGTGTTGTTTACGGCGCCGGGCCAACTCTACATGTTGTTTCTGCCGCTGACGGCTTTGGCGGTAATTGCCTACCGATATATCGAAACAGGAACTCTCGGCCGTTTGTTCGTGGCGCTCGGCGACTCGGAGCCGGCGCTGGCAAGCGTCGGATATGATCACCGGGTGATCAAGACGGTTGCCTTCGCTATCCAGGGCGCCTATGCCGGCCTCGCGGGCGTTCTTTTTGCTGCCGCCGTAGGCTTCATCGATCCCTATTCCTTTGGACTGCCAGTGACGCTGCAGCAACTCGCTGCCATCGCCATCGGGGGCTTTGGCAGTCTCGCCGGCGCCGTCTTGGGCAGCGTGACCTTGACGCTCGTTGATCGGGTGCTGATCGACTTTCCGGGGCTTCGTGAGCTCGGTTACGGCATGTGTCTCATGACCGTTTTTCTGATTTTTCCTGGCGGAATTGCAGGCTTGCTCCCACGGCGCAGGAGCGCGACATGAGCGCGCTTCTTGAACTTCAGGAGGTGTCGGTCCGCTTCGGTGGCCTTACCGCCGTGGCTGATGCGACGATGGCGTTTGTCGCGCGCAAAATCCACGCCCTGATCGGACCGAACGGGGCCGGCAAAAGTACGGTCATCAATTGCATTTCCGGCTTTCAGCGCCGCTCGTCGGGTGAGATCAGGCTCGATGGTCGCGTGCTTCCGCACCTCGACGCGGCGGCCGTTGCGCGCCGCGGCATTGCCCGATCGTTTCAGACCCCGCAACTGTTCAACCGTCTCAGCGTCGGCGACAACGTGCGTGTCGCCTATAGGCGCAAAACCGAGTCCGGTCTCGGCGTCGGCGACCTGCTTGAACTTGTCGGCTTGGCAGAGGTCTCGCACCGCCAGGCAGACAGTCTGGCATATGGCCAACAGCGCCTGCTTGAAGTTGCCCGCGCGCTGGCGTCCTCGCCACGGATTCTGTTGCTCGACGAGCCCGCTGCCGGGCTTGCCTCGGAAGACATCGAGCGTCTTTCCTGGCTGCTCAAACTCATCGTGTCGCAATTCGCAATCGCGGTTCTGATCGTCGAACACAACGTGCCGCTGGTCCGACGCATCGCCGACCACATCACAGTCATGCACCACGGCTTCGTGATTGCCACAGGTGCGCCCGACACCGTGCTGGCTGACCCGGCGGTGGTTGCGGCTTATCTGGGCGGCAGCAGCACCGCGACCGAGCATTGACGATGTTGCGGGTTGAGAATCTTACGGTTTCGTATGGGGCTGCCGTCGCAGTTCGAGGCGCGACGTTCGAGGCGTTACCGCGGCAGGTCACGGCGCTTCTGGGCGCCAACGGCGCCGGCAAGACGACAACCATGCTGGCGCTTTCCGGCCTTTTGCCGGCGCGGAGCGGCGACATCATCTTCAACGGTACGCACGTTCAAAATCTCAATAATGAGCGCCTGGTGGAGCTTGGAATCGTTCAGGTTCCTCAGGGACGTCAGGTATTCACGCAGATGAGCGT
>JBOHIT010000069.1:0-5611 GCA_050726155.1 Bradyrhizobium sp. | reverse complement strand
GATCAGGCGCTCCTCACGGCTGGCCGCCTCCGGGAAACGCGTCTTGATCTTTTCGCCACCGATCGCGCCATCGACGACGACGTGGCCGACGTGAATGCCGTCACCGGCATATTCCTTGGCCATTGCCTGCGCCAGCGTGCGCAAGCCGGCCTTCGACGAATTGAAGGCACCATAGCCCGAGCGGCCGCGCAGCGAGGCGCTGGCGCCGGTGAACAGCAGGGATCCCGCACCTTTCGGTACCATGCGGCGCACGGCTTCGCGGCCGAACAGGAAGCCGCCGAAACACACCACGCGCCAGCTTTGCTCGAAGTAATCGGCGGTCATGTCGATGATCTTGCCTGCGGTGTTGTTGCCGGCGTTGTAGATCGCAAGCTCCAGGTCGGCGCCGGCCTTGTCGAACAGGGCGACCGTATCGGCTTCGCTGGTGGCATCGGCAACGACGGCGGTTGCGCGTCCGCCGGACGCGACGATGTCGGAAACGACCGCATCGAGCGCCGCCTTGGTGCGGCCGGCGACGAGAACGTGGAGGCCTGCGGCGGCGAACCGCTTGCAGAGTTGCGCGCCCAGACCCTGATCAGGCCCAACACCAATGATAATAGCCGTTCCCATCTGTCTCTCCTGCATCTCATAATTGCCTGGTATTTATATGATGGATATCATTGCTACGATTGCAATGCATCCGACGCAGCGCATGGATCACGGGGATATGATGCGTACCGTCACGGGCCGCAAGGCTTCGTCTGCTCAGCGCCAGCCGCGTACCGTGAACACGATGGCGTCCGCCCCCGCCTTGCGATCGACCGCGATCTCCTGATACTCGGGCGACGTCTGAAACTCATGCGCCGTGGCGTCATCCGGGAATTCCATGATCACGACCTTGTCGCGCTCCCAACTGCCTTCCGTGACGACCGGGTGTTCGTCGGCCACCAGAAGCTTGCCCTTGAACTTCCGGAAAACATCGGCAAATCGCGACTGATAGCGGTTGTAGAGCTCGCGGTGCGTGAACTTGAGTTGGGCGATGACGTAGACGGTCATGATGTATCTCGTGTGGGATGGAGTGTCGGACTAGTGGTTTCGTTCGTCGGCAATGAAGCTGTCGAGCCGCCTGGCGTTTTGGATCACGATCTTGCCGCGGCTTTTGGAGATCAGTCCGAGCCGCTCGAATTCAGACAACGCAATGGCGACCCAGCTCCGGCTGACGCCGATCATCTTCGCCAGCTCCTGCTGCGTCAGGCCGACCACGGACAGGCTCTCGCGCGTGGAATCGTCCCGCTCAGGCCGCGCCAGCGATTTGAGGATGGTGCCGAGCCGCACCGAGGCACGGTCCAGCGCCATCGGCCCGCTGCGTTCGATGCTTTCAATCGAGAGGATCGCGAGCAGCCGCGTGATGTTCCAGTGAAACGGCGGGATTGACAACAGGCAGTGCAGGAAATCGTGACGCGTCATGATCGACGCGGTGACCGATTCCAGCGCCTCGGCCGACAATATCCGCGGCTGTCCGGTGACGGTCGCCGCCAACCCGAGGATCGTGCCGGGCAGGCAAATGCCGAAGGTGAACTCCTCGCCGTTCTCGATGGTTTGGAACAGCCGGACCCGGCCCTCGGTCACGAGCAGCAAGGTGTCGCTCGGCTCGCCTTGATCGAACAGGATGGCCTTCGGGTCGTAGGAAACGGCCTTCATGCGGTCGAGGATCGTCTGGCGCTGCGCCGCGCTCAGTCCTTCCGTCGCAATATTCCATTTCGGCGACGACGTTGGTTCGGGAGCGCGAACTTCAGGCAAGGCCTGCATGAGCATCTCCTTTGCCGGCCACATCATGCCGATGCACCTGGTGCGAAGCGTCTTCGAAACAGTCGAGCTGACCCTTGAATTCCAGCGAGGCGAAGATCGCCGGCCCGTGCCGCTTCAGCCATGCCGGGTCGATATCCAGTCCGTTGGCCTGCAGGTAGGGCAGGCCTTCATCGACAATCATCTGCCAGTCGTCGAACAGGCGAAATTCCTTCAGTCGATCCGCGTGGGCTACGCCGCCAAGCGCCTCGACCAGCAAATCCGTGTAATTGAGCACGCGGAACTTTCCAGCGGCCTCGGCCCCGACAAAGGTCGCGTGGCAACCGTGATAGAGCGTAACCAAGACATCGGCCCCTGTCGCGTGGGCGCGCGCAACCAGTTCGCCGTGTTCGCGGGCGGCCAGTTCCGGCGCCTTGCCGCAGCCGGAGCCGCCGCAGGTATAGCCGGACTCGAACACGGTCTCGACGATCTCGAGTTCCGGAATGGCCCGCAGCAGCAAATCGACGTTGCGGCAAATATCGGCGCGCCCGACATGCGCATGGACGATCACGCGGCGTCGAATCGGGGTTACGAACTTCTGCCGGAGCGCATCCAGCCGGCTGACGAGGTATTCGGTCAAATGATCGAAATCGTAGCTGGTCTTGCGGTGACCCTCGAGGGTTTCGCCAAGGTGCAGCTGGCAGGTGGGGCACCAGTTCAGGACCTTCTCGGGGCTAAATCCCTCAAAGCGGTTGATCGTACTCGCCGTGACCCGCGCTCCGGTTTCGACCTGCCCTTCCCATTTGGTGGCGATGACGCCGCAACAGGAGGACGGACCGCCGACCACTTCGTATTCCGCTTCGAGCGCATCGAGCACCGTCATGGAATTGAACAGGAGATGAGGCGTCCGCAGCGCATTGCAGCCGAGATAGAACACGATCGGCACCGGTCGCGGGCGGCCCGGCACGAATACCCGGCGGAATTCCGCGGGCACGAGTTGCATCGCGACCATGATCCTGATGGCGCGCGACATGCGACGAAACAGCTCCGGCGTTTTCGATTCCACCGACGCCGATCTGGCGCTCGCCAGAACCAGCATCTTGCGCGGGTTTATGCCCTCGGGGCAGACGGGAATGCACAGGCCGCAGCCGTTGCAGGTGGACGCCCAGGCGTCGGACGCCTCGCCGGGTTCACCGCGCCCGGCAAGAAAATCGATGATGCCGCCTACGACTTCGTCCGCCGGGACATTTGCCGCGGCGCCGAACGGGATGACCGGGCAGACGCGGACGCACTCCCCGCATCTGGTGCAGGCACCGGCGATGGCCTGCGCTTGCGCGGCCAGGAAGTCTTGCAGAGGGATCGGCGCGGGACTGTCCATCCTGTCAATCCAGGCACACGATGGCTTCGATTTCGACCAGCATCCGCGGGTCGACGAGCTTGCTGACCTCGACCAGGGTTGCGGCCGGCCGGCCGCTGAAATAGGGAAACCGGATATCGCGGGTGTCGCGATTGAACCGATCGA
Source organism: Bradyrhizobium sp. (assembly GCA_050726155.1). GTDB lineage: Bacteria > Pseudomonadota > Alphaproteobacteria > Rhizobiales > Xanthobacteraceae > Bradyrhizobium. Next base: position 2,325 of record JBOHIT010000069.1, on the reverse strand, counting down.
TATCGGTCGTGAAGATGGTGAACTTGACCACTTTTTCAAACGAGGTCTGCGCGTTCTGCAGGATGTCGCCAAGATTGGCGAAGCACTGCGCGACCTGCGCGCGCATATCCCCCTCGCCCACCACCGCACCGTTGGCATCGCGCGCGGTAATGCCCGCAGTGTGCAGCAGGCGCCCCGAGGAGATCACGCCCAGCGAGAACGGAACGGTGGTCTCGAAATGCTTTCCCAGCGTAAGGACGGTCCGCGTCATACGATCTCCTGACATCTCGCGCCGACTGGCGGATGCAAGGTTAGTCCAGGGCGGCCGAAACCTCTGTTAAGTAGTTAGCATTCGGCCCGCAGGATTCACTCCGGCTGGATGCCGGCCACTCTCGTATATTCGGTCCAGCGCTCACGCTCGGCCCGCACTTCCGCCTCGCAGGCGGCCAGATCGGTGATGTCATAGGACAGGCCAAACTCGTCCATCCGGCGGCGCACCTCGGGGGCGGTCTGGGCCTCGTTGATCAGCGCATTCAGTTGCACCACCACTTCCTTTGGCGTGGCCGAGGGAACGGCCATGCCGAGGAATCCCGTGAGTTCGAATCCGGGGAAGGTCTCGGCGACCGCGGGCACGTCGGGCGTGGCCGGCGCGCGCGTCAATCGAGTGATCGCCAAAGGACGCAGCTGGTTGTTCTGCAGATACTGGTTCGACGCCGTCGTATCCATGCACAGGCAATGGATTTCGCCGCTGATCAGATCCGCCACCGCGTTGGCGATGGCCCGATAAGGCACGCCCTGCAGTTCGATGCCGGCCAAACGGCTGAGGTATTCCGGCGGCGTCCGCGACGAGGCGTTGAAATGGCCGAACGTCAGCTTGCCCGGCGCGGCCTTGGCGGCGGCAATGAAGCCGGCGAGATCGCGCCACGGCGCCTGCGGCCGCACCATCAGATAGCTGCCGCTGGAGCGGAATACGCCGACGATGGTGAAGTCCTTGGCGGGATCGTAGGCGAGGTTCCGAACCAGGCTCATATTGGCGGCGTGGGTGGAGGTGGTGATCAACAGCACCGTATAGCCGTCGGGTTCGGCGGTCTTCACCGCCATGGTGCCGATGATGCCGTTGGCGCCGGGACGGTTGTCGATGACGACGGCCTGTTTGGTCTTCTCTTCGATCTGCTTGCCGATCAGGCGGGCGGTGATGTCACCGGAGCCGCCCGGCCCGAACGGCACGATGATCCTGATCGGCCGCGACGGGTATGTCGCGGCGCGCGCCTCGACGGGAATGAAGGCGCTTGCGATTAGCGCAAGGAGGGAACGACGGTCGATCCCGGTTTTCTGCATAGAGCGCCTCTACTCAGTCGCGGAATTTCTTCTTTTTCTTCTTCGCGAATGCAGGTTTCGCAGCGCCGTCGAACTTCGGCTTGCCAGCGTAAGCGGGCTTCTCCCGGAACGGCCGCTTTTTATCGTAACGCCTTTCCTTGTCGAATCCAGCCGGCTTTTCGCTGCGAGGCTTGTCGTCATAAGGCTTGGCATCGCGGGATTTTCCGCCGGGCGGCTTGTTGCCCCAGGGTTTTTCGTCCCGCGGCTTGTCTTCGCGAGGCTTGTTGTCCCAAGGCTTGCCTTCACGGGGTTTGTCCTGCCAGGGCTTGCCGTGCGGCCTCGGCGCCCGCTCCTCGCGCTCGCGCGCGGACGGACGCTTTTCGGCCACGTGGTCACCCTGCGGACCCTCGGGCAATGCCTCGATGCGGATGTTATCTTCCTTGTCGGGACGGCGGATCATGGCCGCGAAGGATTCCGCAGCGCGCGCGGAAATCTCGAACTCGGTCGTGGTGTCCATGACGCGGATGGCGCCGATGTCGGTCTTGTCGATGCCGCCGCGGCGGCAGATCATCGGCAACAGCCAGCGCGCTTCCGCGTTCTTGCGGCTGCCGATGGAAGCACGGAACCAGACGCCGCCCTCGCCCATGACATGACGCGTTGATGACTTGGATGACGGCTTTCTCGGCTTCGATCGCGGACCGCTGTCGCGATCCTCGCCGCGCGGCGCCCGGCTGTCCCGCTCACGGCCGCGATCCTCGCGGCCCCGGCTGCGATGCTCGCCGGGATCGATGATGTCTTCGGGCGACGGCAATCGCGCGCGATAGAGCCGCGCCAGTGCGGCGGCGATATCCTCCGCCGATCGCTCGGCGAGCAGGGCCTGCGCCAGCATCAGGTCTTCCGGCGTGGTTTCTTCGGCGAACAGCGCGTCCTTCAGCATGCGCTCCTGATCGAGCTTGCGGATTTCATCGGCCTGCGGCGCCGTGCCCCAGCTCGCATCGATGCCGGCGAGATTAAGCAGCACTTCGGCGC
>JBOHIT010000068.1:0-15846 GCA_050726155.1 Bradyrhizobium sp. | reverse complement strand
TTGACGCCAGCACCGCGACGTCAGGACCACACGCCTTTGCCGTACGCCTCAGTCGCGCTCGTCTTCGCAACCTTAGCGTCCACCGCGACCCGTCCCTCGTTGTGACGATGGCCAACGCCCCTCTGAGTGGGACGGGATGACCAGGATATGCCATCGATTTACCTTCGGATAAAGCGAAATATTTTTGATTCTGGACCTTGACACAATTTTTGATAATCAGAAATGATTTGCCCGTCGGGCAAATCACTTCCAGCGATGGGCCTGCAAGCGCACCGTCGTCCCGATTTGGCTTCCCAAATGAACCGGCTCATGGTCATCTCGCACACCCCTGCGGTAATAGGCTGCGTGACATGGCTTTGAAAACGGGTTCGACATTGCTGTGTGCCGCCGTGCTGGGCTTGCTGGCAAGCGCGCCGGCCAGAGGTGAAGATTACCCCTCACGACCGATCACGATAGTGGTTTCGCTCGCGGCCGGGAGCGGCATGGACGTGATCACGCGCCTCTATGCGGACAAGCTGTCGGAGGCGTTCGGCAAGCCGGTCATCGTGGAAAACAAGCCCGGTGCTGCGACGACGCTGGCCGCCAATCAGGTCGCCAAGGCGCCCCCGGACGGCTACACGCTCGTCGTGCTGACCAGCATCGCGCTGTCGATCAATCCGACATTGTTCAAACAACTCAACTATGACCCGCAGGACTTCACCCCGATCTCGCTCTATGTGAAATCTCCGTTCATTCTGGTGATCAATCCGTCGCTGCCGGCGAACACGCTTGCGGAATTCGCCGAACTCGCCAGGAAGACAAACCCGCCGCTGACCTATGCCTCGATCGGTGCGGGGTCGGTGCAGCACATGTCGATGGAGTTCGCCAAGAAGCGGCTCGGCTTCGACGCGACCCATGTACCCTATCGTGCCACGCCCCAGTCGGTAACGGATCTGATGGGCGGCCACGTGGCGGCGAGCTTCCTCGAGGCTGGCCTCTCGATGCCCCTGATCAAGGAGGGCAAGCTGCGCGCGCTCGCGGTTTCTTCGGCGCAACGCTTGCCGCTGCTCCCCGACGTACCGCCGTTCGCCGAGGCCTCGGGGGCGGCGGACTATGAAGGCGTGTCCTGGCACATGCTGCTGGTGCCCGCAAAGACACCCCAGCCAATCGTCGACCGGCTCTATACAGAGATGAAACGCATCATGCAGGCTCCCGAGATGCGCGCAAAAATCGCTGCACTTGGCCTGATCCCGAACGATTCACCGTCGATCGAAGCGATGCGCAGCTACATCCAGTCCGAGCACCAGAAATGGGGAGCAATGGTGAAAGCGCTCGAACTGGAAGGCTCGCAATAGGCCGTCCGTTCGATGTCAGCCCACAGCATCGTCGAGCCATTCGGCCATCGCGGCGCGGCCGCTCCGTTCAATGCCCGGAAGATGGATGTGCAGGTCTTTCCGCAGGGCCGCGACATCGATGCCCGCCACGTCCAGTTCACAGGTGTGACCGATCAGCCAGCGTTCGATCTGCCTTGCTTCCGCTTCGACATGGAATTGCAGGCCGAGCAGCTTCGTTCCGTGAAGGAAGGCCTGATTGGGCGTCACCGCGGTCGAAGCGAGGCGAACCGCGCCGGCCGGAAGATCGAACGTGTCGCCGTGCCAATGCAGGACCTCGGGCGCCCCGGCAAAATGCCGGAGGCAGGAGCGATGTCCCTGCGGTGAAAGATCGATGCTCCCGACACCGATCTCGCGGCTTGCGCCACGATAGACCCGCGCGCCGAGCGCACGCGCCAACAGCTGCGCGCCGAGGCAGATGCCGAGAACGGGCGTGTTTCGCTTCAGTGCGCGCTCGATCAAGCGCAATTCATCGGCGAGGAACGGATAGCGGTTCTCCTCACAGGCGCCGATCGGACCGCCCAGCACGATAAGTATATCGTGCGGCTCGGGGACAATGGAGAGATCCGCCACACCGGCATCGAGATAGACCGCGTCATAGCCTCGTGCTCCGAGTACAGACGCGATGCTGCCAAGGTCCTCGAATGCGACATGCCTGACGGCAACGGCGCGCGGCATGACCGCCCCTCCGATCTTCCCGGGGCGGCGCCCGGCCTTCGCGTCAACCCTTGTTCCGGATCCGCCGCACCAGGGCGTCGACCTGTTCGGGCGACGCGCCTTTGATCCGTGCGTTCGGCCGCCCGCCGCCGAGGAAAGCTACCACCAGCAGCACCTCGTCGGGACGCGGCGCGTCGGCGACCGATACCGTCATGGTGTCCATCGCATCGTAGTCCCAGGAGTCCTCGATGCCGCCGAAGATGACGTCGATCGGCGTGCCGGGGCCGCCTACCCTGCCGTTACCAGGGATCAGCGCGGGACCGCCGCCGGCGCCCTCGCGCATCGCAAGTCCGATGCGCACATGAATCATGCTCGCACCGTGCTCGAGATCGCCCGCGGTGCCGACCAGAACGGCTTTGCCGTAACCGCGCGGCGGCAGCTTGCCGAGCGCTTCGAGCGCGCGCGACGTCAGAACCCTGCCGGCTTCGACCGAAAGGTCGACGAGCTCAGAGAAATCATCGACCGGCGGAAGTCCGGCACAGGGATTGTGCAGCACGCCGCACGCCGCAACGCGCCTGCACGGCGTGACGAGCTCGCGCCCGCCCTCGCTGAGTACGTCCTGGCTGATCACCGTGATCTGTCGCAACTTCATTGCAAATCTCCCTCGCTTGTCAGGATCAGGCCCCGACGCGCAGGATCTTCTGCTGCGGGGAAGCCGCGGGCCGGACTATTCTCCAGTTAGAGAAAATTCTACTTATAGAGAATTTGAAAGTCAAGCTCGCCGCCGTGGCCGTCCCGGTACAGGACGCTTCAGCGCAACCGGGTGCTGTCGATCACGATGAAGTATTCGCAGGCCGTGTTCGAGAGGTTCTCGAAGCTGTGGCTGAGATCTCCGCGGTAGAACAGGAAGTCGCCCGTCTCCAGCGTGTATTCGGTGTCGTCGAGGGTGACCTTCAGCCGGCCCTTGGTGACGTGGAGATGCTCCTCGACCCCCTGGCGGTGCGATGGAAACGGGCCCGTCTTCGCCTTTGGCGGCAAGCGGTTGAAGACGAAATCGATGCCGCGGCCGAGATACATCGGCGACAGCGAACGCCGCTCGAAGCCGCTGGTCTCTTCGGTAAATACCGGCTGCTGGTTGCGCGGGATGTGCAGCACCGGCTCGCCCTGCGGTCCGCCGACGAGTTGCGAAATACTGAGATCGAGTGCTTCGGCGAGCTTGCCGAGCACCGGCGTCGACGCGCCGCTGTCGCCGCGTTCGATCTTGGAAATAGCCGCACGGCTGACACCGCTGCTCGCGGCTAGCTGCTCGAGGGTCAGTTGGCGTTCCTGGCGCCGCCGCTTCAGCGCCTCGCCCAGCCTGGATGAATTGGTCACGATGATTCCCGGTCCATGCGATCGATGGCCAGAATCCACGTTCGCTACATCAGATGCAAGCCGTCCGGTCGCAGCCGCATCACGAAACGACCCGTCTCTCAGCCAAACCGATGATCGTACCTCGTCAATGCAAGCTCGCTCACGTCGATGTCAGGCTTGCGGCCGGACAGCATGTCCGCAATCACCTTCCCCGAGCCGCACGCCATGGTCCAGCCGAGCGTGCCGTGGCCGGTGTTGAGGTGGAGATTGGAATAGCGCGTCGGGCCGATCACCGGCGGACCGTCAGGCGTCATCGGCCGCAAGCCGCTCCAGAACGTGGCCTTGCCGATGTCGCCGCCGCGCGGAAACAGATCGGTCAGGGAATGGTCGAGCGTCGCGCGCCGCGCCGGATAGAGCTTGGTGGAATAGCCGGAGATTTCCGCGGTGCCACCGACACGGATGCGGTCGCCGAGCCGCGTGATCGCGACCTTGTAGCTTTCGTCCATCACGGTCGATACCGGTGCGCCGTCCGGATCCGATATCGGCACCGTGATCGAATAGCCCTTGACGGGATAGACCGGCAGCGAAATGCCGAGCGGCCGCAACAATCGCGGCGACCAGCTTCCGAGTGCCACGATATAGGCATCGGCCTGCAACACGCCGGTTGAGGTGGCAACACCCGTGACGCGCGTGGCATCCGCGATCAGGCCATCGATGCCGACATTGAAGGCAAAGCGCACGCCGAGCTTTTCGGCCTCGAGCGCCAGCGCTTGCGTGAACATGTGGCAATCGCCGGTCTCGTCCTGCGGCAAACGAAGCCCGCCGGCGACCTTGTCCGCGACCCCGGACAGTGCGGGCTCAGCGGCAATGCAGCCGGCGCGGTCGAGCACCTCGAACGGCACGCCATATTGCTTGAGCACCGCGATATCGTCGGCGGTGTGGTCGAGCTGGGATGCGTAGCGAAACAGCTGCAGCGTGCCGCGCTCGCGCTCGTCATAGCGAATGCCGATCTCGCCGCGCAACGCGCGCAAGGAGTCACGGCTATATTCGGCGATCGGAATCATCCGCCGCTTGTTGACCGCATAACGCTCCGACGTGCAGTTGCGCAGCATCTTCAGCAGCCAGATCCACATCACGGGATCGACCTTCGGCCGGACGACCAGCGGGCCGTGCTTCATCAGCAGCCACTTGATCGCCTTGACCGGCACGCCGGGACCGGCCCATGGCGAGGAATAGCCGGGCGAGACCTCGCCGGCATTGGCAAAGCTGGTCTCCAGCGCCGGCTTCGGCTGACGGTCGACGACCGTTACTTCATGGCCGGCCTTGGCGAGATAATAGGCCGAGGTGACGCCGATGACGCCACTGCCGAGAATCAAGACTTTCACGATCCCTCAATGCTTTTGCCGCGGCACCGTTCGATCACCGCAGGATAGCCGGTGCCGCGGTTCGAGCAAGGATCAAGCCACGCGCTTGATCGCGGCGCCGAGGATCGAGACCATTTCGTCGATGTGGCTGCGTTCGACGATCAAAGGCGGCGATACCGCCAGCGAGTCGCCGCTCTGCCGCAAGTAAAGGCCGTTGTTGAAGCAATCGACCATCAGATCATAGCCGCGCGCGGCCGGCGCGTCCTTGCGCGGCGAGACCTCGATGGCGCCCATCAGGCCGACGTTGCGGATGTCGATCACGTTCGGCAGGCCCTTGAGCGAATGCAGGCCTTCCTGCCAGTAATCGGTCATCGAGGCACCGCGCGTCAGCAGGCCCTCGTCCTTGTAGATGTCGAGCGTCGCGATGCCGGCCGCGCAGGCCACCGGATGCGCCGAATAGGTGTAACCGTGGAACAGCTCGATCTGGCTCTGCGGGCCCGTCATCAGCGTGTCGTGAATCTTGCGGCTGGCGAACACGGCGCCGCAGGGCACGGTACCGTTGGTGATGCCCTTGGCGGTCGTCATCATGTCCGGCGTGACGCCGAAATAATTGGCGGCGAATGGCGTGCCGAGCCGGCCAAAGCCGGTGATGACTTCGTCGAAGATCAGGAGGATGCCGTGCTTGTCGCACAGGGTACGCAGCCGGTTCAGGTAATTCTTCGGCGGCGGCAGCACGGCGGTCGAGCCCGGGACCGGCTCGACGATGACGGCGGCGATGGTCTCGGCGCCATGCAGCGCCACCAGCCGCTCGACATCGTCGGCGAGTTCGGCGCCGTGCTCGGGCTGACCCTTGGCGAATGCGTTGCGGGCGAGATCATGGGTGTGGCCGATATGGTCGACACCCGGCAGATGGGTCGCGAAGGCGCGGCGGTTGTTGACCATGCCGCCGACCGACATGCCGCCGAAGCCGACGCCGTGATAGCCGCGCTCGCGGCCGATCAGGCGGGTGCGGGTCGGCTGACCCGCGGCGCGCTGATAGGCCAGCGCGATCTTCAGCGCGGTATCAACGGATTCAGATCCAGAATTGGTGAAGAAGATGCGATCGAGACCTGTCGGGGCGATCTCAGCCAGCCGTTCGGCGAAGTCGAAGGCCAGCGGATGGCCCATATTGAACGAGGGCGCGAAATCGAGGTTCATCAGCTGGCGCTCGACGGCGGAGGCGATTTCCTTGCGGCCATGGCCGGCATTGACGCACCACAGGCCCGCCGAGCCGTCGATCACCTTGCGGCCGTCGATGGTGGTGTAGTGCATGCCCGAAGCGGAGGCGAACAGCCGCGGCTCGGCCTTGAACTGCCGGTTAGCCGTGAACGGCATCCAGAACGATTCGAGTTTCACGGTGTTGGGAATCTGGTGAATCGTCATGGGGCGCTCCTGTGCGGTTTCCCTACCCGACATCATGTTGATGATGTGCAGCAAGTCCTTTTCTGATATCACCCAAGCCATTGAATTTGCTGGGGAGGTCGGCTAGCATTCGTTCGATCCGCAACACACTCAACAGCCCTCCCCACCCCCGAGGCGACGATGAGCATCGATGTCGGCGAACGACTCCGTTTCGTCCGCGCCCGCAACAAGATCTCGCAGCGTGAACTCGCCAAGCGTTCGGGGGTGACCAACTCGACGATTTCGCTGATCGAATCCAACCAGATGAACCCGTCGGTCGGCGCGCTCAAGCGCATCCTCGACGGCATCCCGATGGGCATGTCGGAATTCTTCGCGCTCGAACCCGACCAGCCGCGCAAGGCGTTTTACCGGTCCGACGAACTGAGCGAGATCGGCAAGGGCCCGATCAGCTATCGCCAGGTCGGCGACAATCTGTTCGGCCGCGCGTTGCAGATATTGAAAGAGCGCTACGAGCCCGGCGGCGACACCGGACGGATCCCGCTGGTGCATGATGGCGAGGAAGGCGGCATCGTGCTCTCCGGCCGGCTCGAAGTCACCGTGGACAGCGAACGCCGCATCCTCGGGCCCGGCGACGCCTATTATTTCGAGAGCCGCCGGCCGCACCGTTTTCGTTGCATCGGCGACAAGCCCTGCGAAGTGATCAGCGCCTGCACGCCGCCGACATTTTGAGGGCGTGGCGACACATGTTGCGCGCCACTGCGATCGTGAAATCTGGTGCGTCTATCCGCGCATGGTCACGCGAAGCGCACTGGTCATTCTCATGAGATGAGAATGACTGAAGGCCGGCGTCGGGCGTGCCGTCAGGCCGCTTCAGCGCTTCGGCGGGGCCGAGAAGACGAACGACATATCTTCGAACTCCTCGATCGGGAGCTTGTTCGCGACGGTCGAGGCGTGCTGCGACGGCGCCGTTCCGGTGTTCCCGGCGGCTCGATAGCCCAGCAGCGAGTGCGACGGCAGCATGGTGACGGCAGCGGCAAGCAACGCGACTGCGACGACGCCAGAGATCATCAAACGGTTCATGGGAAACCTCCATCTGGAGAAACCCACCCCGTGTGTGCCTTAGCTTGAAGCGCGGCGCGCGAATGTGAACTCAATCACAGACCACGCTCACACTTTCTCTACCGCCGCGTGGCGCGCTCGAGGAACTGCACCAATGCGGCACGGTCCTGCGCGGAACCGATGCGCTGCTCGGGCATCTTGGTGCCCGGCGTGTAGGCCGCCGGCCCGATCTCGAACAATCTGGAAACCGTCTCCGGCGTCCAGACGATATCGAGTTGCTTGAGTGCGTCGGAAAAATCATATCCCGGCAAGGTCGCGATGCGCCGGCCGAACAGGCCGGACAGCGTCGGTCCTGCCCGGTTGGCCTGGTCGGCGCCGAGCGTATGGCAGGCAACGCAGGCACGGAAAATGTCCGCGCCGCGATCGCCGGCGTAAGCAGCGAGCGGGTCGGCCGTGTTCTCAAACAGCAGGGGATCGACGGGCTCACCGGTCACCGCGTTCCAGCGGCGAATCACGTTGTCCGCCCCACCCGTGAGCAGCGTGCGGCTATCGGGCAGGAACGCGACCGACCAGACCGGCAGCCCGGGCCCGACGAGGGTGCGCACCAGACTTCGCGCCTTGCGATCGATCACGGCGACGGCGCCGCCGATGCCTGCGGCCGCAACCCACACGCCGTCAGGCGAGATCGCCATCGAGATCACAGGTCTGGGGCCAGCTTCAACCTCGCCTGCGCGCGTGCCGTCGCTGTCAAGGAAATACAATTTACCGTCGGCGCCTCCCACCGCGATCTGGCCATCACGGCCTATCGCAACGGCGTTGAGCGGGCTCGGCATCCCCACGACAATCGTCGCAGACGTACCTGCAAGCGGCCAGAGGCGGACACTCTGATCATAGCTGACACTGACCAGCGTGCGGCCATCGGCGGTGAAGGCAACGCCGTTGACGTTCTGGCTGTGCCCTTCGAGCACGCGCGGCGCACCGCCCGAGAGCGGCCACACCCGCACGGTCTGATCCCACGACGCCGAAGCCAGCGTCGTGCCGTCAGGCGACACCGCAAGGGCTGCGATCGGCGCGGTATGGCCTTCCAGCACCGCATCGGGCCGGGTTTTACCGGGCGTCCAGATTGCAATGCGGCCATCGGCCCCCGCGGTCGCCGCGCGACCATCCCCGAGCAAGGCGACCGCGTTGACGGCGTCGGCATGGAAGCGAAGCACCTGCTCGGCGGCATTTGCCGTCAGCGACCAACGGATCGCGGTTGAATCGAAGCTGCCCGAGATGGCCGCAGCACCGTCGGGCGAAATCGCCAGCGCCCGCACCGGCCCGCCATGGCCCCGCAGTTGCGCGTGTGCGGCGCCGGTTCCAAGCATCGGCAGGACCAGCAGCGTCGCCCAAGCCAGCATTGCGAAGCGGGAGATGGTGTGAGCACGGGGCATTCGCGGCGATCGTTTCGTTCGTTCGTGTCGCCGTCAAGGCAGGCGAAAGAGGATCAGCGCATGCCCGGTCTGTCGCGGTCGAGGGCCTTGGCCTGGAGTTCGTCGAGATAATCCGCAAAGCGACGTTCGGCGTTGGCGCCGAGATCGCGCAGGAACGCCCAGGAGTAGATCCCGGTCGTGTGCATGTCGTCGAAGCCGAGCCGCACGGCGTAATTGCCGACGGGATCGACGGAGAGAATGGTCACGTTGCGCTTGCCGCCGACCGTCTTGCGTTGCACCTCGGAATGCCCCTGCACTTCGGCGGACGGGCTGGTCACCCGGAGCAGTTCGGCCGACAGGTTGAACGCCGCACCATCGTCGAAGGTGACGTGAAGGGCACGGCGGTCCTTCACCAGCCGGATTTCAACCGGCCATGGTGCAGCCGGCCTGACTTGCGCGGGCGCGCTCACCATCGGAGCCAAATTCAGTTCGGCCCGATCAGATTGTTGCCGGGATCGCCGACCCGCGCCCCGCTCGTCGTGTAGGCCACCGAGCTCGGTTGCTGAATGGTGTCGAGCACGGACGACACACAGAACGCGGCGATCGCCGCAAACGCCAAAGCTGCCAGAAAGCTCTTCATCGATTTTCCCTCACTCAGCCGGCACGGCGCGGGTGTCGCTTCCCGACGGCGCGCGGCCCTTGGCCTGCTCCTCCTCGACCCAGAGCGAGTGATGCTCCTTGGCCCAATTGAGGTCGACCTCGCCGGTGCCCATGGCATCGAACGCGCCCTCCATCCCGACCGAGCCGATGTAGATGTGGGCGAGCATCACCGCGATGAACAGCATCGCGATCACGGCATGAACCACGGTCCAGATCTGCAACGTCGTGACGTTGTTTGGAAGATACGGGAACAGCATGAACCAGCCGGACACCGACATCAGCGCGCCGCCGATGATCACGATCCAGAAGATGCCTTTCTGGCCGGCATTGAAACGCCGGGCCGGCGGATGCTTGCCGTTGGCCAGGATGCCGCCGCCCTGCTTGATCCACTGCCAATCGACCTTGCCGGGGATGTTGTCCTTGATCCAGATCAGGAACATGATCACGAGACCGAGCATGAACGGAAACGCCAGATAGTCGTGCGCGATCTTGGCGTAGCCCGACATGGTCGCGAACGCCTCGGCGCCGAACATCGGCAGGATGAGAACGCGGCCGAAGCTGATGTTGAGGCCGGACAGCGCCAGCACGACGAAGCAACTCGCCGTCAGCCAGTGCGTGAAGCGCTCGAAGCTGGCAAAGCGCAGCAATTTGGTGCCGGAGAAACCGTGATCGACGCGAATGCGGCCGCGCATCATCAGGAAGATCGCCAGCAGCAGGAACATTCCGAGGATGGCGACGCCGCCGATGATCGGCAGCTTGCTGCGGTGAAAATCGCGCCAGTCGCGCCCGGCCGGCTGGATCAGGCTGGAGGCCATGCTGTCCGGTATCGAGATCCGCCCGGTGATCTTGTCGCCCTCCTTCAGCGCGTTCAGGAGTTTGTCTTCCTGAACCGCTTCGGCGGTCGGCTTGAATGAAAGCTGCGCGGCGGCGGGATGCGCGAACGCAAACAGCAGAGCGATGGCAGCGCATAGCGCCCGGAGGTTTGAAAGAGAGCTTGGCATAGGCCCGTGACCTTCCTAAGTTTCTTGCCCGTTTCTCGTGACATGAGCGCCGCCGCGAAGCACGCGACGGCGAAGGCATCAGCCGGTCGGTGAATCCGCGTAAGCCGTTTTCCAGCCCCACATGCCCGAACCGTATCCGCGCTTCATCACGCGCTCCTTGTAGATTTCGGCGATGATGGCGCCGTCGCCGGCGAGCAGCGACTTGGTCGAGCACATCTCGGCGCAAATCGGCAGCTTGCCCTCGGCAAGACGGTTGGCGCCGTATTTGGCGTATTCGGCCGGCGTCGAGTCCGCTTCCGGCCCGCCCGCGCAATAGGTGCACTTGTCCATCTTGCCGCGGGAGCCGAAATTTCCGACCTTCGGATATTGCGGCGCGCCGAACGGGCATGCGTAGAAGCAGTAGCCGCACCCGATGCAGAGGTCCTTGGAGTGCAGCACCACGCCGTCGGCGGTGGTGTAGAAGCACGACACCGGGCAGACCGCGGCGCATGGCGCGTCGGTGCAATGCATGCAGGCCATCGACACCGAGCGTTCGCCGGGCTTGCCGTCATTGATGGTGACGACGCGGCGGCGATTGATGCCCCACGGCACTTCATGTTCGTTCTTGCAGGCCGTCACGCAGGCGTTGCATTCGATGCAACGGTCGGCATCACAGAGAAATTTGACGCGAGCCATATCTATTCTCCCCTCACGCCGATTGGATCTGGCACAGGGTCACCTTGCCCTCGTGCATGCCGGTGACCGGATCGTAGCCGTAGCTTGTGATTCCGTTCACGCTTTCGCCGAGCACGATCGGATCGCTGCCCTTCGGATATTTGCTGCGCTGGTCGACACCCTGGAACCAGCCGGAGAAGTGGAACGGCATGAACGCGACGCCCTTGCCGACGCGGTCGGTGACCAGGGCCTTGACGCGCGCCTTCGATGAGTTTTCCGGACCGTAGACCCAGACCCAGCCGCCGTCCTTGATGCCGCGCTCGCTCGCGTCCGCGGTGTTGACCTCGACGAACATGTCCTGCTGCAATTCGGCAAGCCACTTGTTCGACCGGGTTTCCTCGCCGCCGCCTTCGTATTCGACCAGACGGCCCGAGGTGAGGATGATCGGGAATTGCTTGGCAAGCCCCTTGTCGACCGCCGCCTTCTGAATCGAAAAGCCGAGATTGGCCATGCGGAACTGGCGGGCATTCGGCAGCGTCGGATATTTCGCGACGAGTTCGGGACGCGAGGTGTAGATCGGCTCGCGATGCACCGGCACCGGATCGGGCAGATTCCATGCTACCGCGCGGGCCTTGCCGTTGCCGTAGGCCATAACACCATGTTCGAGCGTCACGCGGATGATGCCGCCCGACAGATCGACCGCCCAGCCGACGCCGTCGGGATTGTTGCCGCCGATCTTGTTGATGGTGGCGAGTTCGGCCTCGGTGAGATCCTTGTCCCAGCCGAGCTTCTTCAACACGCCGTACGTAAATTCCGGATAGCCGTCGGTAAGTTCGGAGCCCTTGCTGTAGGAGCCTTCGGACAGCATGTTGACGCTCTTCACCGAACCGTCCGGCTGCTTCTCTTCATACACGACGCCGAACCGCGCGCGGAACGTGCCGCCGCCGTCCTTGGCGTGCAGGTTGGTGTTGTAGAGCGTATGCGTGCCCGGATGCTTGATCTGCGGCGTGCCCCAGCACGGCCACGGCAGCCCGTAATAGTCGCCACCGATCTCGGGTTCGTCGGCCTTGGCGCGCAGCGTGACCAGATCGAACTTGCCCTGGTTCTTCATGTGCGCCTTCAGCCGCTCCGGCGACTGGCCGGAATAGCCGGTCGAGAAGCCACCGCGGTTGATTTCGCGCAGTAGTTCTTCCGGCGACGGACGGTTGTTTTCCACCTTGAGGTTCTTGAACATCGGATCGGCGAAGCCGAGCTTCTTGGACAACAAATAGATGATCTCGTAGTCGTCCTTGGATTCGAAGATCGGCTTGACGATCTGCTCGCCCCACTGCAGCGAGCGGTTGGAGGCCGTGCGTGAGCCCGAGGTTTCGAACTGGGTGCAGGCCGGCAGCAGATAGGTGCCGTTCTTGCGGTCCGAGATCGCCGCGAACGTGGTCGGATGCGGATCGGCGACGACAAGCAATTCGAGCTTCTCGAGACCCTTCACCATCTCGGTCATGCGCGGGATGGTATTGCCGCCATGCCCCATGATCACCACGCCCTTGATGGTATCGCGTTGATCGACATCGTCGGGATTGGCCAGCGTCGCATCGAACCAGCGGGTCCACGGGATGCCCGGCAGCTCCATGTTCTGCTTGCGGGTGCGGGCCGGACGGCCCGCTTTGGCCGGCACTTCGTCAAAGCGCGCCTGCAGATAATCGTATTCGACCTCCCAGACCCGCGCCCAATGTTTCCAAGCACCTTCGACCAGGCCGTAATAGAGCGGCAGCGTCACGATATCGAGACCGATATCGGTGGCGCCCTGCACGTTGCAGTGGCCGCGGAAGATGTTGGCGCCGCCGCCAAAGGTGCCGACATTGCCGGTCGCCAGCAACAGATTGCAGTAAGCCCGCACGTTGGCGGTGCCGACGGTATGCTGGGTGCCACCCATGCACCAGACAAAGGCTGACGGCCGCTGCTTGGCAAAGGTCTCGGCGACCTTCTTCAACTGCTCGCCGGGGATCCCCGACACGCGCTCGACCTCTTCCGGCGTCCACTTGGCGACTTCGGCGCGGATCTGGTCCATGCCGTAAACGCGCTGCTTGATGTATTCCTTGTCTTCCCAGCCATTGGCAAAGATGTGGTGCAGCATGCCCCAGATCACCGCGATGTCGGTGCCGCTGCGGAACCGAACATATTCGGTGGCGTGCGCCGCGGTGCGGGTGAAGCGCGGGTCGAGCACGAACACGTTCGCGCGGTTGATTTCCTTGCCGGTGAGGATGTGCTGCAACGACACCGGGTGCGCTTCGGCGGCATTCGAGCCCATGAAGACGATGGTCTTCGAGTTGCGCATGTCGTTGTAGGAATTGGTCATCGCGCCGTAGCCCCAGGTATTGGCGACGCCGGCGACGGTGGTAGAGTGACAGATGCGGGCCTGGTGATCGATCGAGTTGGTGCCCCAGAACGCCGCGAACTTGCGGAACAGGTAGCCGCCTTCGTTGGAGAATTTCGCGGAGCCGAGCAGATAGACGGAATCGGCGCCGGACTTGGCGCGGATCTCCAACATCTTGTCGCCGATCTCGTTGATGGCGACGTCCCAGGAAATCTTCTGCCACTCGCCGTTGACGAGTTTCATCGGGTATTTCAGGCGGCGGTCGCCGTGCACGAGTTCGCGCACCGAGGCGCCCTTGGCGCAATGCGAGCCGCGATTGATCGGGCTGTCCCAGGCCGGCTCCTGGCCAACCCAGACGCCGTTCTGCACTTCGGCGATCACGGTGCAGCCGACCGAACAATGCGTGCAGATGTTCTTCTTGATTTCCGTCGGTGCGCCGATGATCTTCGGACCGGCCTGCGCCTTGCGCACCGAGCCGAGCGGCATCAAGCCGAGGGCGGCACCCGCGCCTGCAGCTAGACCCGACCGGCGCAGGAACGTACGGCGGTCGAGCACTCCCGATGCGAGGCCGGCGGCGACACCCTGTAAACGCGCCTTGCCTGCGGATCCGTCTCTTCGCTTCATCAACATGTGCGTGTTCCCATCAATAGCGGTTGACGCGATAGTAGTTCTTGACGTGATCGGTTTCCTTGTAGCGGGCCTTGACCCGCTCGGCCTGCGACTCGTCCGCGACCGCTTCGCCTCCAGCCAGCGGCACGACGGCCGCCGCAGCCACGGCCGATCCACCCATCATGAACAGACGACGGCGGTCGAGCCCCTTGGCATCCAGTGGCTTATCGGCCTGCGCCTTGTCGGATGGCTTGCTCATCGCGATCTCCTCCACGTCCATCGTTTGCCTTGCGCGTCACTCGGACAGCGCAAAGGCCTCGGATTCCAGTTCCATAAACACACGCCCGACCCGGCCAACGGCACGGTAGAATTTAGCCGTCTGCGACAGTTCGAGATCAGCGAACGTCCGCGCCGCCCAAGGCTTGATATGCCGTTCGAAGAATCGCGCCTGTTCGGCGAATTCGGCCTCGAAGTCGCCGCGGGCGAGACCGGCCATCACCTCGAGCAGGATCGCGATGTGATCTTCCGGTTCGCGCGACGGGCCCGCGCGCTCGATCCCGAGTAATTCCAGGTCTTCGCGGACACGCGCCAGCGGCCGCTCGTGCAGGAAGCCGGTAAGGTAATAGGAGGCGTAAGGCAGCAGTTCGCCGCGTCCGAGGCCGATGAAGAGATCGAAGAATTCCTTGCTCACGGCGCAGTCATCCGTCGCCGACGCGGCGACCGCGAGTTCGACATGGGCCATGCCGAGATCGGAAGCGTCGCCTTTCAATTGAGCGACGCGCGCCAGCGTGTCGGCATCCGGCGCCTTGCCGAGCAGCAGCGAGAGCAAGCCGTATTCGGCGGCGCGCAGCTGATCGATCTCGTCGATTTCCGGTTTCGATGACACCTGAGCCTCGGATGATCCGTAGAGATCGGGGCGAAGCACGGAACGCTCGACGCGCGTCAGAGCCTCGACCGCAAGGACCCGCTCGGCGGGAATCCGCGACCATGATGAAACCGAAGGCTGCGCAATGCCGATCGCCCGCGCTAACGACGCGACGCCACCCGCTGCCCTGATTGCCTGTTCCAGTCCGGCGTCACGCATGGTGAACCCGACTTCTCCCCGTCCCGCGCCCAGTGTCCCGTGCCTCTTAATCGGGCATACAATTTAGAACTGGAATTATTCCAGTGCTAAATTTGTAACATAGGCTTTGCCTATGTCGTCAAAACTTTTGTCTAAACAACGGGTTTTGCCGAGCCATGGCGTCGCACCTCGTGTTGCGACGCAACAGAATCGAAGGCCTTGTCGGAACCATTGGGGTCGGTCTTTTGCCTGGTTTCGAGGCCGGTCCCCTCGTCGCTCGTCGCGGGATTCTGGACCGATTGGGCGCTCAATCTCAGCGGTTGTTCCGGAAAATTCGACGCTGGATCGCCCGATGATTCAGGGTCGTTCGCGATCTCTGCCGGCACCTCGACGACCGCAACCGGCGGCTCGGCAGACTTGTCGCCGGTGCCCATGATCTGCGAAACCATCCGCGCGATATCGATGCCCGCCTCGAGTTCGCCGTTGCCCGGGACGCCGCCCGGCGTGTTCCAGTCATAGGCATATTCAAGCGCGGGATTGACGTAGTTGCGGATCGCGGGATCCAGCGCCCAGGATTTTCTCAAAGCCGCATTGCGCAGATGTTCGGGAACGCCCTTGTGCAGGAACGCCGTCATATCCGTCTCGGACGTCAACTCGTCGAGCGAGGGCAGGCTGGAGAGATCGAACTCCTGCGCCGGCTCGGCCTCGGCCGCAGGCGCAGCAGCGACTTCCGCATCGGCAGCCGGCGCTTCGCGCTCGGGCTGTTTGGCCTCCTGCTTGCGCTGCGACCATCGCGCCAGAAAACCCTTGTCGTCGCCCTGGTCCGGAGCACTCATGCGCGCCCTGTTCCTTCATCCCGGCCACGATTTGGG
>JBOHIT010000067.1:0-5398 GCA_050726155.1 Bradyrhizobium sp. | reverse complement strand
AATCACAGGCGCGTACCCTGCGTTCCCGCCAGGTGCTCTGCGAGCTCGACATATCAGCTATGGGTAACGGGAGGCCATCTGCTGGCGTGCCTCTGGCGCCGAAGGTCGATCTGGCAGGATGAGACTGTAGGATGGGTAGAGCGAAGCGAAACCCATCACCTTCGTTGCGGAATTGATGGGTTTCGCTGCGCTCTACCCATCCTACGATTACCCGCTAATGCAGCCCCACCTGGCCGGCTTCCCAGCCCAGCATCGCCTGCTTGCGGGTGATGCCCCAGTGATAACCGGTCAGCGCGCCGCCTTTGCCGAGTGCGCGATGGCAGGGCACCACGAACGACACCGGGTTGCGGCCGACCGCGGCGCCGACGGCGCGTGACGCCTTCGGATTCTTGATCTTGTTGGCGATGTCGGAATAGCAGACCGCGCGGCCCATCGGGATCTTCAACAGGGTTTCCCAGACACGGACCTCGAAGTCGGTGCCAATCAGGACCACGCGCAACGGCTGGTCCGCGCGCCACATCCTGGTGTCGAAGACGCGCTGCGCGAGACCGGCGGTGCCGTCGCGGTCCTCGACATAGGTCGCGTTCGGCCAGCGCCGCTTCATGTCAGCGAAGGCGGCCTGTTCCTCGCCGGGATCGGCGAAGGCCAATCCCGCAAGGCCGCGCCCGCTGGCGATCACGATCGCGGTGCCGAACGGCGAGGGATGAAATCCGTAGCGCAACGTCATGCCGGCGCCGCCGTTCTTCCATTCGCCCGGTGACATCGCCTCATGCGTCACGAACAGATCGTGCAACCTGCCCGGGCCCGACAGGCCGGAGTCGAGTGCTGCGTCGAGCACGCTGGCGGAGTCGCGCAGCAATCCCTTGGCGTGATCGAGCGTCAGCGCCTGCATGAAGTCCTTTGGCGTCAGCCCGGCCCAGCGGCGGAACAGCAGATGCAGCTCATCAGGGGTCACCGAGGCGGCTTCCGCCATCGCTTCGATGGTCGGCTGCGCGCGCCAGTGTTCCGAGATGAAGGCGATGGCGCGGCGCACCGAATCATAGTCGCGCAGCGCGGCGTTCTGGGGGCCCGGCTTGGCCAGGCGCTGGTCATGTATGGCGAGTGTCATCATGGGATCAGATTTAGGGCTCATGCGATCCTCAAACCACCCGATTCCTGACAACTGCTCACGTGATTGGGTTGTAGGTGATGCCGCGCCTGGCGGACTGCAATGCAGCCATTAAGGCTTTGGCAAAGCTAGCTTTTTCGTCTGGCCCAAGAAAGTTGCCGACCGAGACGTGGCGGCCTTTGGAGACCAGATAAAGCCGTTCGATGCCGAATTCGGCGTGGGTCTTCTGGTCGAGTCGGACCCAAAGCGGATTGAGCACCCATTCGACCACATGGCCGCGATGGCTGACCCGGCGCACCCGCAGTTCCGAGGGCGTCACCGTGATTTCCTCCGACGCATCGCCGCGGCGGTAATTGACCCGGAACGCCCCGTAGATCACGAGCACGTCGAGCCCGAAGAATCCGAGCACCGGCCAGGCGCCCATCAGCAGAAACGCGAGCCCCGCCACGAAACTGACCGCGCAGAGGAACGCCATCAGCACCAGAAAGCCGGTGCGGTTGAGCGATCGATGCGGGGTCAGCCGCGCCGAAAAAAGCTTCGGCTGGGCGGCTAGCGGATCAAAGTCATTGCCTGCGGTCATCGCGGATCAGTATACCCCGATCATGGCCAAAATCATCCGCGCTAAAACTGCCGGGAAGACGCCCCTGCCCAAGAAATCAGCGAAGAAATCAACGAAAAAATCCGCAAAGAAACCGGCAAAGGCCGCGGCCAGGAAACCAGCCAAAGCAGCGCCTGCGCCTGCGGCGAAGAATTTACCAAAGCCAAAGCCGTGGACGTCAGCCGAGGTCCAGGAGGCCTTCAGCCGCTTTCGCAACGCCAATCCGGAGCCGAAGGGCGAACTCGAGCATCTCAATCCCTACACCTTGCTGGTGGCCGTGGTGCTGTCGGCGCAGGCCACCGATGCCGGCGTCAACCGGGCGACGCGCGCGCTGTTCGCAATCGCCGACACACCGCAAAAGATGCTTGCGCTCGGCGAGGACACCGTGCGCGACTACATCAAGACCATCGGGCTCTACCGCAACAAGGCGAAGAATGTCATCGCGCTTTCGGCGAAGCTGATTGCCGAGTTCGGCGGCGAGGTGCCGCGCACCCGCGCCGAGATCGAGACGCTGCCCGGCGCCGGCCGCAAGACCGCCAATGTCGTGCTCAACATGGCGTTCGGCGAACACACGATGGCGGTGGATACCCACGTGTTTCGTCTCGGCAACCGCACCGGAATGGCGCCCGGCAACAACGTGCTCGAAGTCGAGCTCGGGCTGGAGAGGATCATCCCGTCCGAGTTCATGCTGCACGCCCACCACTGGCTGATCCTGCACGGTCGCTACATCTGCCTGGCCCGCAAGCCCCGCTGCGACGTATGCCTGATCAACGATCTTTGCCGGTGGCCGGAAAAGACGGTCTGAGGCATGATTGACATCATGTACCGTTAGTCTGGCCGGACATCAGGCGACGTATTGAGGAGGCTGCCGTGAGTCAGCAGGAACCGACAGGCCCATCGTCGTCCGCAAATTCAAACGCATCGGCGGCATCCTCCTCCGCCGTCGCTGCGGCGTCATCCGGTGTACCGCCCAAACCGTCGCCGGCTTCGCCAAACGCTTCATCAAGCGCTCCAGCAAATTCTTCAACGAATTCTTCAACTAATTCCTGGAGCCGCCTGGCGATTCCGCTATTTGCGGTGCTGGTCGCGTTCGGCTTTATCGCGCTGGCGACGCTGCGTTGGGACGCCTGGGTCGGCAGTGCAGCGGTCCAGACGACGAATGACGCCTATGTTCGCGCCGAGCTGACGCGGCTGAGCAGCCGGGTCGCGGGTGAGGTCCTCACCGTTGCCGCCAACGATTTCCAGCGCGTCAAGGCCGGCGATCTCCTCGTTCAGATCGATCCTGCCGATTACCAGGCCCAGGTCGCCCAGGCTGAGGCCAGCGTTGCGGCGGCCCAGGCGGCCCTCGACAATCTGAACAATCAGGTCGAGCTGCAATATGCAACCATCGCCCAGGCCGAAGCGCAGTTGGTATCGGCGGCCGCACACGAGGTCGAGACGCAGCAGGAACAGGAGCGTCAGCAATCGCTGTCGCAGACCGAATCCGGCACGCGGCAGAAATTCGAACAGGCGACCGCGGCCTATGCCAAGGCACAGGCCGACGTTCGGGCCAGCCGCGCGGTCATCGCCGCGCAACGCCATCAGATGGAAGTGTTGGCGGGAACCAAGAAACAGCGCGCCGCGGATGTCCTCGGCGCGCAGGCAGGCCTTGCCGCCGCGCGGCTGAAACTCGGCTACACCAAAATCGTCGCACCCTTCGACGGGGTCGTCGGGGAGCGTCAGGTTCAGCAGGGCGACTACGTCAATGTCGGCAGCAACCTCATCAATATCGTGCCGCTGCCGAACGTCTATGTGATGGCCAACTACAAGGAAACCCAGCTCACGCGGGTCAGGCCCGGCCAATCCGTCGACATTACGGTCGACACTTTCCCGAACGAGAAGCTGCATGGCCGTGTCGAGCGGGTCTCGCCGGCCAGCGGATCGCAATTCGCTTTATTGCCGCCCGACAACGCCACCGGCAACTTCACCAAGGTCGTTCAGCGTGTCCCGGTCCGGATCGCGCTCGACAAGAACCAGCCGTTGCTGGAGCGCCTGCTGCCGGGCATGTCCGTCGTCACCAACATCCACGCCGACGCTGCGGGGACGGATGGCGGAAAGTGACCAAGGACCCATCTCGCGCGGCGGCATTGCCGCCCGGCCGCTGTTTGCGGTCGGCGCCGTGCTGCTCGGCTCGTTTCTCGCCAACTTCGACAGCCGGCTAACGTCGGTCGGGCTGGCGGATTTGCGCGGCGCTTTCTCGCTTGGGTTTGACGAGGGCGCCTGGCTCAGCACGGCAGGTATCGGCTCGCAGATTTTTGTGGCGCCGGCGGTGGCGTGGCTTGCGACCGTATTCGGCCTGCGCCGCGTGCTGGGCGTTCCAAGCCTGGTCTATGCCGTGGTCTCGCTGGTGATCCCGTTCGTCCATGATTACACCACGCTGATCACGCTCAGCATCGTGCATGGCATGTTGCTGGGGACGTTCGTGCCGGCGACGCTGATGATCGTTATCCGCAACCTGCCGATCAAATGGTGGCTGCCGGCGATCGCCATCTACGCGATTCGGGTCGGGTTCGCGCTGGATACCAGCACGTGGCTGGTCGGGTTCTACGTCGACAATTGGGGATGGCAGTGGCTGTACTGGCAGGGCGTGGCGATCGCGCCGTTGATGGGCCTGATGGTCTATCTCGGTACGCCCGCGGAGCCGGTCAATCGCAACCTGCTGAAAAATGCCGATTGGGGCGGCATGCTGCTGCTCGGGACGGCTGTATCGATGATCTATGCCGGTCTCGATCAGGGCAATCGCCTGGATTGGCTGGGGTCCGGCACGGTGATGGCGCTGTTGCTGGGCGGCGGCGCGCTGTTTGTCCTGTTCCTGATCAATGAGACACTGGTTCCCCAGCCTTGGGCCCATGTCAATGTGCTGTTCTCGCGCAATGTCGGGCTCTCGCTGGTCGTCATCCTGCTTTACACCCTCACCAGCCTGTCGAATTCGTCGCTGGTGCCGAATTTTCTCAGCGTCGTCGGCGGATTACGGCCCGAACAGACCGGCGTCTTGCTGCTGACCTATGGCGCCTTGCCGATGTTCGTGCTGGTGCCGATATCGATCTTGCTGCTCCGGCACTTCGATCCACGCACCGTGCTCGTCGTCGGATTGTCGGCTTTCGCCGCCGCCAATTTGCTGGGAACGCAGCTCAGCCATTTCTGGGCGCGCGGCGACTTCGTCACCATCGTGATGCTGCAATCGGTCGGGCAGGCGTTTACGCTGCTGCCGATCATCATTCTCGCTTTGTCCAACGCCGATCCGGCCCGCGCGACATCGTTCGCCGCCTATATCCAGATCATGCGGCTCGGCGGCGCGGAAATCGGCGTGGCATTGATGGGGACCTGGTTGCGGGTGCGCGAGCAGATTCACTCCAACTATCTCGGACTGCACGTCGAAAGCGGCAGTTTCGATGTGGTGCGCCTGCTCAAGCGGCTCTCGGACTATTTTGCCAGCCATGGCGCGGCGACGGCCCCGGCGCGGGCGGTCGGGACACTCGCGGCGCTGGTACAGCGCGAGGCGTATACGTTGGCCTATATTGACGGTTTCTGGCTGTGTTTCTGGCTGGCGATGGCGGCGCTTGGCGTGACGGCGCTGATCACCCGCGCGCCGCCTGGTCCTCTGACGCCGACGCCGTTTGGCTTTGCGAAAGCCGTGCTGCGGCGCTGTGGCG
>JBOHIT010000066.1:0-20328 GCA_050726155.1 Bradyrhizobium sp. | reverse complement strand
CGTCTCTGCTCCGCGGCAAATATCTCAGCATCTTGAAACAGCCAGTAGGGGATGCGGGTGGTACCTTCGTCTGGCCAGACACGTGCGGTCTCGGAGCGCGAAGGAGGGGTCAATTGGTCCAGCATGGGTCCTCCGCCGGGATGTTATAAATATCGGCTGTTGGTTCGTCGTGAATGTTCGTATATCGAACACACGTTCAACTATACTATCGTGCTAAAATCGAATTGAGTCAACATGAGCAGGGAAAGCAGCGATGAGCGAAAATGCCGGTAAGCGGCTGCCGGAAGGCATGGCCGGATTGGCGAAGGGTCTCGCGATCCTGGAGGCATTTGCACCGAATAGCGGGCGGCTCACCGTTTCCGACGCCGCGCGCCTTGCCGGTGCATCACGCGCGTCCGCGAGACGCTGCCTGCTAACTCTCACGGAGCTCGGCTATCTTGAATTCGACGGCAAGTTCTTCCGTCCCCAGCCGCGGCTTCTGTCGTTGAGCAGTGCCTATTCGGAAGGTCGATCGTTGCCGCAAGTGGCGCAACCGATCCTGGCTGCGGCGCGCGACAAACTGCGGGAGTCGATCTCCCTTGCCATTCTGGACAATGAATCCGCGTTCTTCATCGCGCGGGCTGAAGCCGAACGTCTGGTCACAACAGGCATTTCCATCGGCACGCGCGTCGCGTTGTATTGTTCGGCAACCGGCAGGGTGCTGGTTGCGGGGTGGGAAGATCGGCAAATCAAGGCCTATCTGGATCGAACGAAATTCACGGCGCGGACAAAGCGTACGCTGGTCAAGAAAACCGATATTCTCGGTGCTATCCGCAAGGCGCAGGTTGAGGGCTATGCCGTGACAGACGAAGAATTGGAGATCGGCTTGCGGTCGATTGCGGTCCCGGTCACCGATTCGCGCGGCAATCTGGTCGGCGCGATGAGCGCGAGTGCATCGTCGGCGCGCGTTTCGCTTGCGCAGATGATCAGCGAATTCGTCCCGGTACTGCGGGATCACGCGGCGCGGCTCGGGCGCGCGCTTTAACGGCCGCACCGCGGGAAGTCGGCGCGAATGTCACGCTCGGACTCAAATCTCCCGTTCAGGCAGATACACCACCAGGCCGTTCATTTCTTCTGTCACGATCAGTTGACAGCCAAGTCGGCTGTTCGGACGCCGCGGCTCCGCGGTCGCTTGCAGCATCTCATCCTCGGATGGCGTCATTGGCGGCATCAGCGCCAGACGATCCTCCGGAAGGTAGACGTGACAGGTCGCACACATGCATGAGCCGCCACACTCGCCCACGATCGGCTCGATCCCGTTTGAGGTGGCGGCATGCATCACGCTTTGTCCTTTGGGAATATCGAGCACGGTATTTTTGCCGGCGTGACTGATGAATTCAATTCTTGGCATGATGAAACTCGAACATGGAAAAGATGCTTGCCCGGTAAATTCACGACACCATGACACCGCGTCCGACCAGTTTACCTTCCCGGAGCATTGTGAGATTTTCATTTGCGTCGTGGAGCGAACAGCGGCTGACCGGGAAGGGCGGAATTCCCTTGCTGCGGACCAGTTCGAGAAGCTCGGTGAGTTCCGCCAAGTTACCCACGAAGCTGCCGATGATGCTGAGGGCGCGGATCGGAATCGGTGGAAGCGGCAGGTCGATTGCGCCTCCGAACAACCCGATCAGAATCAGCTTTCCTCCCTTGCCCAGGATCTGGAGGCCGAGATTTGCCGTGCCGGCGCTGCCGACAAGATCGATCACGACCGAGACGCCGCCACCGGCCAATTTTTGAATTTGGACGCCGGCGTCCGAGGCGGCGCCATCGATCGCGCCGATCGCGCCGGCCTCTATCGCGGCTGACCGCTTGCGCTTATCGATATCGACGGCAATTGCGCCGACCCCGCCCATCATCTTCAGCAGATGGATGCACATCAGTCCCAATCCACCTGACCCGATGACAACGATAGGTGTTTTCGTGATCGCCGGACCGGCCTTTTTTAGAGCACTGAATGTCGTTAGCCCCGAGCAGGCGTAGGGGGCCATCAGAACTGGATCGAGCGGTCCAATGTCGAGCAGGTAGCGCCGATGCGGGACGATCACATGGTCGGCATATCCTCCGTCTCTTTGAAGTCCGATAAACCTCGGCTGGACGCAAAGATGCTCGTTCTCTTCCTTGCAAGCGAAGCAGGTTCCGCAGCCTATCCACGGATAGACCAGGAAATTCCTGCCGGCAGGAACATGACCTGCTTCCGGCCCGGCGGCGACGACACGGCCGACGATCTCGTGGCCGGGCGTTCGGGGCAGAACGAGGCCGCGCTCCTTGAATGACAGCCAGCGGCCCTGACCAAGGTCGTAGCCGCCCGCCTGAAGGTGAAGATCGGTGTGGCATAGTCCGCTGGCGCAGATTTCCAGCAATACTTCGGTGCCCTGCGGGCGAGGCGGATCGCTCTCGACGGCCGTCAAGGGCTGCTCGTAATCCTTCACCTGGTAACTTTTCATCGTGTCATACTTTCGCTGCGAGCGAACGCCGTGCCCGGCGCGCTCTGCACAAGGACGAAGCGTTCGCCGGTCAGTGAGACGGGCGAACGCTCAGCGGAATGCTGTTGAACAACCGCATCGTATTGTTAAAGCGGGGGATAGGCTCCCCGACGAGCTCGATCGAAGCCGCCTTGCGAACAAACGAATTGAGCACGCACTCGCCTTCGAGGCGTGCCAGCATTTGGCCGACGCAACCGTGGATACCCGCGCTGAAGGCCAGATGTCCGATAGCCTTGCGAGTGATGTCGAAAGCGTCGGGATTCTCCCAGTGCCGTGGATCGCGGTTGCCACTGCCCACGATCAGCAGCACTTTTGTGCCTTCGTCGAGTTCGGTGCCGGCCACCGTGATGGGTCGCGTCGTGGTACGGAAATATTGGTTGAACGGCGCCTCGAACCGCAGCACTTCCTCGAACGCGCCGCGGGCGAGCGCCGGATTTTCGCGCAGCAATTTGTATTGATCCGGAAAACGCGCGAACGTCAGCATCATCAGCCCGATCGCCCCGACGGTTGTATCCACCCCGGCGGAGAGGAACGTCCGGCACAACATGCCGGCCTCCTGTTCGGTCAAATCCCCGGCGTCCGCGGCATCGTAGATTTGTGAACCGAATCCGCCCGGTTCGAGTTCAGAACGGCTGCATTTCTTCATGACCCAGGATCTAACGGGTTCGCCGCCTTCCATCGCCGCGACAAACAGGTCGTTGCGGGGGCCGAAGCCGTTAAAGACCATGCTGCCATAAGGCAGCAGGTTTTCGCGCCCGTCTTCCGCCAGTCCCATCGAGTCCGGAAATACCTTGATCGGATAGACCTCCGCGAGGTCGGTCACGCCGTCGAACGTGCCGCGCTCGACAAGCCGGTCGACGAGGATGTCGGCCTCACGCTGAAACGTTTCGCGCAAGCGGCGCATGGCGACAGGAGACATGATGCGGGTCAGAACACCGCGCGTGCGGGTGTGCATCGGAGGATCCGCCTCGAGAATGAGGCTTGGCGGCCGCCATGGCTCCTGCTTGGTAAAGTCGTCGTGGCCGACGCCGCGCGCCGACGTGAACGTCTTCCAGTCGTTGAGGGCATCGGTGATTTCGCGGTACCTTGGAAACGCCCATATCTTCCAGCGATCCAGCCAGACCACTGCTCCGGCTTCACGAAGTTGCTCATAATACGGATAAGGATCGAGCAGGACCTCGCGTGAATATGGATCCTGATTGATGTCCGCGGCGGTCGGCGAACGTGCAGCGCTTCCAGTCATCCCAATCGTCTCCCTCGGTATGCCGGAGTTCGATCCCCGATCGTCGTGTTCGAATATCGAACAATAATTCAACTTTGATACGACTACAGCGCGTTCCTGGATTTGTGTCAACCGAGGTTTGGCCGCAGCTTTCCCAAAATGTTCCGATGCGGCGACATCTGCGGGACGGATTTACTTATCCAGCCTGGCCGAGATACGCTTTGATGACTTCCGCGTTGGCCAGAACGTCGCCAGGCAATCCTTCGGCGAGGGACCGGCCATAGTCGAGGACATGAATTCGATCGGCGAGATCGGATACCATCTCCATATCGTGTTCGATCCAGATCACCGGCAACCCGAGATCCGATTTGCTCTTGAGAATGAAGTAGGCCAGGTTCTCGCGCTCGTCCCGCGACAGCCCGGCTGAAGGCTCGTCGAGCATGAGCAGGGACGGCTGTGCCGCGAGTGCGCGGGCAAAGCCGATGATTTTCTGCAATCCGAACGACAGATCGCCAACGACGGTGTCGCGGTAGCGTTCCAGTTCGACGAACTTGATGATGAGGTCCACGGCGGCGCGGTGCCGCTCTTCTTCGCGCCGCACCGAAGGCAACCGCATGAGTTCGGCGAGCGCGCCGGTGCGGACACGAGCGTGGCGCGCCGTGAGCAGATTGTCCATCACGCTCATGTGTGGAAAGAGCTCGCCATGCTGGAACGTGCGGGCAAGTCCCAGTTCTGCAACCTGATATGGCTTCAGGCCGCCGACGTCGTTTCCTTTAATGATAATGCGGCCGGAGGACGGTCGGTACAGGCCGCTGATGCAGTTAAATACACTGGTTTTGCCGGCGCCGTTCGGACCAATCAGCGCAAACAGTTCGCCCGCATTGACGTGCAGCGACACGCCATTCAGGACCGTGAGACCGCCGAATGCGAGCACGATGCGTTCGACCACCAGAATAGGATCGACGCTGGAAGCCGGCTGCAAGGCCGTTGCCGCAATTGAAGAAGAAGTCGCTGTCACGACAATGACTTTCCGGCCCTTGCCATCACCACGTCGCGGTAGTTGCGCCGGCTCGCTCCAGAGGCGCCGTGGCCGAGATAGGCGTTCTGCACGTCGGGATTCTGACGAAGGTCGGCGGCCGAGCCGCTCACAACCACGCGACCGTTCTCAAGCACATAGCCACGATCCGCGATCTTCAAGGCGACGCTGGCGCTTTGCTCGACCAGCAGGATCGTCAGCTTGATCTCGCGCTGCAATTTAACGAGGTGCGCCGCCAGTTCGTCCACGATCACCGGCGCAAGACCGAGCGACAATTCGTCGATCAAAAGGAGCTCAGGACCGCAGACAATGGCGGCGCCGATGGCCAGCATTTGCCGCTCGCCGCCAGAAAGGAGGCCTGCCTCTTTCCGGGAATGGGCGGCTAGGCGCGGAAACGTCTCGAACACCATTTGCGTCGATCGGCGCCGCTCGGCTGGCGAGTGTCGCGACGAAGCTACAGCGTCGAGATTCTCAAGGACCGACAGGTTGGGGAAGACCTTGTCGCGTTCGGGAATGAGAATGACGCCGTGCCGCGTAATCTGGTCGGGGCGCTGGTTCTGGATCGATATGCCGCGATATCGGACTTTGCCGCGGGTCACGCGCGCGTTGTCGAGGCCGATGAAACCGGAGATCGCGCGCAGCGTGCTCGTCTTTCCTGCACCATTTGCGCCAAGAAGTGCTGTTATCTCGCCCTCCCGGACTTCGAGCGACACCCCATGCAGCGCCACGATCGCACGTTGGTAAACAACCTCGATGTCTTCCACGGCAAGTATCGGATTTGGCGGCATCACTTTGCAGCCTCCAGCACATCGTCTCTAATGCCGCGCGCCACCCGGATACGTTGCCGGAGGCGTTGCCAGATTCCGACGAGGCCGCCTGGCTCGAACATCAGGAAAACGATCATCACAAGCCCGAATGCCGCGTAGTTGGCGGCAAAAACCGCGCCGGCGTAGCGGCCTGCGCCCGGAAGCGACATCACCGTCGCTTCAATCGCGTAGGGGAACAGCGTGACGAAAATGGCGCCGAGAACGGCGCCAAGGAGCGATCCCATTCCGCCGACGATGACCATTGCGACATACTGAATCGACAGCAGCAGGGAAAAGGCCTCGACGGAGACAAAGCTGCGGTAGTAAGCGAATAACGCACCGCCCACGGCGGTGATGGCTGATGAGATGACAAACGCCATCAGCTTGGCGCGCGGAACATTGATACCAAGGGCCTCGGCAACTGTTTCGTGGGCCCGCAAGGCACCCCAGGCCCGGCCAGTGCGCGCGCGCAGGATGTTATGGCAGAGCCAGAATACAAGGGCCACGCTGGCAAGGAGCAGAATATACCATGCGCGTCCGTCGGTCAGGCGATATCCGAACAGCGACGGCGGGTCGATCAGGATGCCAGTCGAAAAGCCGCGTTTGGTTTCATATTCACCGCCGAGATAAACAACCGCGAAATGCAGCGCGAGCGTGCTTACTGCCAGATAGAGGCCGCGAAGGCGCAAGCTCGGCAGCCCGAATATGAAACCCAGCAGCGCGCCTGTCACGGCTGCGGCGGGCACCGTGATGTAGAATGGCGCAGCCAACTCTTTCGTCAGGATTCCCACTGTGAAGGCACCTGCGGCAATCAGGCCCGCATGCCCAAGGGACACCTGCCCCGCAAAACCCGTCAGCAGCATCAGCGACAGGGCGCCGATACACGCCAGGAAGACTTGGCATGCGAGGTCGAGCTGGAAAGGGCTGGCGAGGACCGGAAACGCGATGAGAGCGAGCAGCACTCCGGAAATGCTCACTGATCGAATCTCAGGAGTGTTTTTCTGGATCCGGTCAGACACGGTCGAGCGTCTCCCGCGTTCCAAACAGCCCCCAGGGCCGGACGGCGAGCATCGCGATCAAGATGATAAACGGCACCACGTCCGATAGAAGCGGATCGACTTTTTGAATCAGAATGACTTCCGCCGCCGCAACGATCAGAGAGCCGAGCAACGCACCGGTCAGACTGTCGAGGCCACCAACCAGCGCTGCGGGGAAGGCTTTGAGGCCGATCATCGTCATCGTGCTGTCGAGCCCGGAGTCGAGCGCTATGAGAACACCCGCGGTCGCACCGGTAAAGGTCGAAAGACCCCAGGCAAGGGCGTAAATGACGTTCAGATTGATGCCGCGCTGGGCGGCCAACAGCGGCTTTTGGCCGGCAGCTCGCATCCGGATGCCCCAGCGGGTCAAATGCAGGAACGCAAAGAGTCCGAGATAAACAACGACGGTGACGCAGACCAGGGTAAGGGACAGTGCCGACACGCGCGCTCCGGTTACAACCTCGATCGACGGATTTGAAAGTCCCAGAACGCGCGCGGGGTATTGCTGCTGCGCGGACCAGATCAGAACAACCAATCCTCGAAGGAGAATGCCGAGCGCGATCGTCGTCAAGACAGCCGCCAGCACGACCTCTCCCGTCATGCGACGCATCAGCAACACATAAACAAGGATGCCCACAAAAATGCTCAGGATCGCGGCGCCGCTGAGCGCGATTACGGGCGAAGCGGATATTCCGGAAGCAACCGAGAGCAGCAGGTAGGCGCCCAGCATCATCAACTCGCCATGCGCCAGATTGAGCACTCGACTGACTCGATAGATCAGCACGTAACCGCTCGCGATCAGGGCGTATATCGCAGCTAGTACGACGATGTTGGCAGCGAGTTGCATGATCAGCCCCGGATCCAGTAGCGGTGTTATTTCACCTCATAACCCTTCCAGTCCTGAACAACCTCGACGCCACCCTTCGTAGAATTCCAGCGAAACACGCGATAGTATTGTTTGGCTCGGAAGTGATTATCTTTATTCCACTCAATGGGGCCGCCGCGCAAGCCCTTTGTATCGACGGTCAAGTTCAGCATGGCGTCGTGAACGGCTTTTGGAGTCGCTTCCTTCGCAGCCTTCAATGCCGCTTCAATCACCATACCGCCGATCCAGCCATCGGCCATTTGATTGGGCGGATAGGTGGCGTTACCGGCCTTGGCCGCCGCAACGATCTCCCGTTGAACCGGTGAGTCGTCTGAAAAGAACGCATGTGCGCCAACGGCGAAAAGCTTTTCGTCGCGAAGCCGCGCGAGTTCGTCTTCAGCCTCAGGAGTCGCCCAGGTCACATAGTAGCCACTCCAGCCGATCTTTCGCAGCGCTTCGAAAACCTTGACTTCAACGACCCACGGCGCCCAGGAATAAACCCAATCCGGCTGACCTTGCTGAAGCCTGCTTGCGACAGAGGTGAAATCAGGTGTGGCTGGCGGCACGACCACCTTCTCGACAGTGGTCAGGCCCATTTCCGGTGCCCGCTTCTCCGCGAAATCGATGGCCGCACGGGAAATCGGAATACCCATCGCGGCGAGCCCGATTTTCGCGTTTGCCGGGGACTTGCTTTTGATGAAGTCGAGCGCGCCCTGACTGTCGAGCTGGGCCGCGTAGGCCGTCGAACAGAACAGCAGGCTCTGTGCGGGCGGATAGACTTCCGCGGGACACGCGGCGCCGGCGAACAGCACCGGGACCCCGGCGCGGCCGGCTTCTGCGATCAGGGGTGGAAATGTCGTTGACAAACTCGCGTTGACCACAAGCAAAGCGTTGTCCTGGGTAAGAAATCGTTTTGCGTTTGCCGCGCCCTTCGATGCTTCGCCTTGATCGTCCTGAATGAGGAGATTGATTTTCCGGCCGTTCACGCCGCCGTTCGCGTTGACCTTGTCGATGTAGAGACGCATGGCCTCGATGGCCGGCGCATAAGTGCCAGCCGCTGGACCGGTAATGGCGCCTGTAACGCCAACGACATACGGGGCTTGCGCGGACGCCGGGACGACGCTGGTGATGGAGGCAGCGGCAGCCGCGGCAATGATGATCGATGCTTTCACTTTGTTTCCTCCTGGCGATTGACGAGATCAGACCGCTTGACGCGGCGTCCGTATTCTTTTTGTCGGATCCGATATTGCCCGAATGTCGAATCGTTAGAACGCTCAGTTATCCGGCATGCCGTATCGAACGATGGCGCGGACCCTATCCCACAATAGTTGACAACTCAACTAGTTTTGTCCAGATTTAATGGAGCATCATGTCGCAGGATTCAACAGATGACAGTGATCCAGGTCGGCGAAGGCGATGCCGCGTTGCCGGCGATGGACGTCGATCCATTCGCCGCCGAATTCTTGAACGATCCATATCCCGCGCATGAACTGCTGCGCGAGGCGGGTCCCGTCGTCCGGCTCGATCGCTACGGCATATGCGGGGTGGCGCGCCATGAGGAAGTGCGTTCGGTTCTTTCGCACTGGCAATCCTTCTGTTCGTCCGCCGGCGTCGGCCTCAGCGATTTTCGAAAGGAGCCGCCGTGGCGTCCGCCAAGTCTGCTGCTGGAGACCGATCCGCCGCTTCATAACCGCGCCCGGGCAATACTGACTCGCATTCTTTCGCCCGCTGCGGTGCGTAAGCTGCAGGGAGAATTCGAACGGGAGGCCGCGCTGCTGATCGATGAACTGATCGAGCGTGGCAGCTTCGACGCCGTGAAGGATTTCGCGGAGAGATATCCAGTCAAGGTGTTTCCGGATGCCGTCGGCTTGCCGGAACAGGGGCGGGAGAAATTGCTGCCCTACGGCAGCATGGTCTTCAATTCGTTTGGTCCGCGCAACCAGCTATTCGAGGACGCGCTTGCGCGGGCCGCGGATTTTACGGACTGGGTGGCTTCTTCCTGCAGCAGGGCTTCGCTGGATCCCGAAAAATTTGGAGCGCAAATCTATGCGTTCGCTGATTCGCGAGTTCTAAGCGAACACGAGGCTGGAATGCTGGTGCGCGCCTTCCTTTCGGCGGGTGTTGATACCACCGTAAACGCGCTCGGAAACGCGATCCATTGTTTTGGAATGTTTCCCGATCAATGGGCGCTGCTGCGCCAGAATCCGTCGCTTGCGCGATCTGCGTTCGAAGAGGTCCTCCGGTTTGAGTCGCCGATCCAGACGTTCTTTCGGACGACGACTGAAGACGTCATGCTTTCGGGACAGCGGATCAGCGAAGGAACGAAAGTTCTTGCCTTCCTCGGGGCGGCCAATCGCGATCCTCGCAGATGGGAGAATCCCAACCGTTTTGACATCACGCGCCGGGCGTCCGGCCACATGGCGTTTGGTACTGGTATCCACGGCTGCGTCGGGCAGGCGGTCGCGAGACTCGAAGCTGATGCCATCCTCGGCGCCCTGGCGGGCAAGGTCGGCACAATCGAGATCGTGGGCGAGCCGGTGCGTCGCTTCAACAATACGCTGAGGGGCTTGCAGCATTTGCCGGTATCGTTCCGGCCGGCAGCACGTTGAAGCCGATGCCGAGGGTTATCTTCGTTCATGCGAATGGGTCGGAGAACGGCGCCGAATCAGTGGCCGGTTCGAGCGTGATGCAGGCTGCGATCGCCAACGGCATTGAGGGAATTGTTGCCGAGTGCGGCGGCTCCGCGATGTGCGCGACCTGCCATGTCTATATCGGCGATGATTGGCAAGCCCGGCTTCCCGAAATGGGATCGGTCGAGGATGAGATGCTGGAGTCGACGGCGAGCCAACGCACGAACGAGAGCCGGCTGGGATGTCAGATCGTGATGACCGCTGAACTGGATGGGTTGAGGGTAATGCTACCCGAAAGGCAGATATGATCTCTTAACGTTTTGATCGAGCGAGCGCGAATATCGCCAGAAACTATCGTCCGGAAGTCGTCTTTGAACTTTTTTGCCGTCGAAGCTCGCCGCGCCCTGACTGCGCCGGCGTGAAATCCGCCTCACTGGTCGGGTCGCCGGCATTTACACGGGGAATTTCGGCATGAAGCCGGTTCAGCAAGCTGACCAGCGCATCGATTTCGCGGGCTGAAAAATTAGAGAGCAAGCGCTTCTCCCGATCCAGCGCGATCTGGATGATCTTGTCGTGGAGATCAAATCCCTTCTTCGTCAAAAGGATTGTCCGGCGGCGCTGATCCCGGATATCGGTCTCCATTCGAATGTGGCCGCGCTCCTCAAGCACCTGGAGCGACCGGCTCACCAGGGCTTTGTCAAATCCGATGACCTGGCAGATCCGATTGGCGGTTACATTCGGCTCGAGAGTCAGCAGCGAAATAATGCGCCACTCGTTGACGCTGATGTCAAAAAATCGACGATAAATCGCGGATGATCCGCGTGATAGCTTGTTCGCGACCACGGCGACGATCGCCGGGATATAACGTTCCAGATCCAGTACGACGCGGTTGGCTTTCACGCTAGACATCTATCTTACGCGAACAGGCGTTTCAACGACAATGATCGGTGCGATCCGCGATCCGCGACCCGCGACCCGCGACCCGCGACCCGCGACCCGCGACGCGGTCTCGCGTCCGGATCGAAATATCAAGACCGGTCAAGTCAATTCAGTTTGCGGCGTGTGCAAGGCCAGTACTTGCATCGTGCTCGTAAATCCAGTCGACGCTGATATTCGGCGGTGCCACGGGTTTGCGGTTGTTCTGGAACTGCTCTCGGGCCTGAAGCTGAACCCGTTTGCCTCGTGGCTGCCGTTCGCGGTTATAGGCTTGCAGGCCGACGAGGGGATCATGGGCGTGCTCCGCCAAGATTCTCGCGATGGCGCAGCCATCCTCCATCGATTGGGCGGCACCTTGCGCGAGCGTCGGCATCATCGGATGCGCGGCGTCGCCGAGCAACGCGATCCGTCCGTCGACCCAGCTCGCCAGGGGATCGCGATCGTAGATGCCCCATTTGTAGCAGGTCTCGATCCTGCGAAAGACATTCAGCAAGGCTTCGTTCCATCCAGCGTAAGCGTCGAGCATTTCTTCGCGGCTGCTCGGCACGGACCAGGATTCATCGACCCAGGTTTCGGAAACACGCCCGGCGAAGATATTCAGGAATTTTCCGCCGCTGACGGGATAGAAGATGACGTGTCCTGTGGGTCCGATCCAGCCGACATATTCGCTCGGTTGAAGTTTTACCGAGCGATCCGGACCCACAGCGGTCGGGAAATACTCGATCGGAACCATCGCGCGCCAGCAGATCTGCTGGGTGAAGCGCGGTGTCGTTGATCCGAACAGCGTTCGGCGTACGTTTGAATGGATGCCGTCGGCGCCGATGATCACGTCGGCTTCGACTTCCTGTCCGCCTGCAAAGCGTGCGACAGCGCCGTCGTTCGTGTTCGTGCAACTGACGCAACTCATGTCGAGATGGATGGATGAGGAGGGTACGCGGCTGATCAGAAGTTGATGAAGATCGGGGCGGTGCGCCATCATGTAAGGCGCGCCGAAACGCGGTTCCATCACGCCCTCCCATTGGTTTCGATAGCGAAGCGTGGCCGTGTCCCAGGTGACCGACGCGAAGTTCGTGGGCTCGACCGCTTTCTGCCTGAGTTCGTCGATGATCCCGATCGCACGCGCGACCTTGATCGCATTGGGTCCCATCTGCAGACCAAAACCCACTTCGCTTAGAGTAGAGGCGCGCTCGTAGACTTGGACCTCGATTCCTTTTTGGTGCAGTGCCGCCGCCGCGGTCATTCCGCCGATCCCACCCCCGATGATTGCAACGCGCAAGGTTCGGTTTGCCAAGGTGTTCTCCCTTTTCGAGGAATGGAGGATAAGACGCCGATCTCAATCGCCGGGATGAATTCAATATTATATCATTGAATTTGACAATAGTGATTTTGGGTGGCACCTTCACCCCGCAAGAACGCGGCAAACGCAGCGGCCAAGGGGAGGATTGCCATGGATTTTCATATGGTTGGGCGTAACGCCCTGATTGCCCTCGCGGCCATCCTCGCTCCGTGCAGTGAAGCGTTCGCGGAATATCCCAACGGGCCCGTTACCATCGTCGCTCCCTTTGCCGCGGGCGGCACCGTCGATCAGGTCGCCCGCGAGCTGGCGCGCGGGCTCGAAAAGAAGTGGGGCGTGACGGTTCTCGTCGACAACAAACCCGGCGCCGGCAACATCCTTGCGGCAACTTCGATCGCTCAATCCAAGCCGGACGGTCAGAAGCTGCTGCTGGCGACGACGAGCATCTCGATCAATCCAAGCGTTTACAAATCTCTTCCCTACGACCCGGCGAAAGATCTCAGTTCGGTCAGCTATCTCGCGGCGTCACCCAACGTTTTGGTGGTGCGTGACAGCCTCCATGTCAATTCATTGCCGGAATTCATCGCGCTGGCCAAGAGCAGCGCGACGCCGCTTCGATATGCATCCGTCGGAAAGGGGAGTGCGCACCATTTCTGCATGGAGCTTTTGCAAATTCAGGCGAAAATCAAACTGGTTCACATCCCCTACAAGGGCGTCGCGCCCGCGGTCAGTGCGGTACTGAACGATGAGGTTCCGCTCTATTGCAGCGACATTCCGGGCGCGGTCGAACCGATCCGGGAAGGAAAGTTCAAACCGCTTGCGGTGACGAGTGCCAAGCGGCTCTCGGTCCTGCCGGACGTGCCGACTATGGCCGAAGCCGGCCTGCCAAACTTCAACAACGCAGGCTATGTCGGCATTATGGCCGCCGGCGCTACGCCCAGGGAACTCCGTGAAACAATCAATCGGGCAATCCAGGATGTGATCAAACAACCGGAATTTCGGCAGCGCTTTGCGGCGCTTGGCTACGACATGGTTGGCGGCACCGTCGATGAATTCGCCGACTTCATCAAGAGCGACACGGCTCGATACGGAGAGATCGCGAAAGAAGCGAACATCGAGGTGCAATAGCCGGCATAGCCCTGATGCGTTGATCGGTCTCTGGAGCCGCCTATGATCAAGATCAAGAGCCAGCAAGACTTTTGGGCGGGTCTCTTCTTTTTGGGGAGCGGAGCGTTCGAACTTTGGCTTGCCGTCCACTATGAGATAGGCAGCCCGGCGGACATGGGTCCGGGATTCATGCCGGTGCTCCTGGGTTGCGGCCTGACGGTACTCGGCTTCGCGATTGCGACCGGCGCGCTGCTCATTTCCGGCCCTGATATCGAAGCCAGTCATTGGCGGCCGTTCGTTTGCATCATTCTTGCGCTTCTGGCCTTTGCTGTCCTTATCAGCAGGCTGGGGCTCCCGCTCACCACGTTCGTCGTGGCGCTGCTCGGTGGCTGCGCGTACCGCGACAAGATCTTCTGGAAGCAGCTTCTGCTGCTTTCGGTTGGATTGGCGATCTTCACGGTCGTGCTGTTTGTCTATGTCCTGGGCCAACCGGTACCTGTCTGGTGGGGGTCGGCCTGATGGATATCTTCCACAATCTTGCAATCGGATTTGAAGCTGCTTTTTCCCTGACCAATCTCGGGTTTTGCCTGCTGGGGGTGATCCTTGGCACGCTGATCGGCGTTTTGCCGGGTATCGGACCGCTCGCAACGATCGCCATGCTTCTGCCGATCACGTTCGAACTCAATGCGTTGACGGCACTGATAATGCTGGCCGGGATTTATTACGGCGCACAGTACGGTGGTTCGACCACAGCCATTCTCGTCAATTTGCCCGGCGAGTCGTCGTCGGTGGTGACCTGCCTCGACGGTTACCAGATGGCCCGTCAGGGACGTGCAGGCAGCGCGCTGGCGATTGCGGCAATCGGTTCTTTCTTCGCCGGTTGCGCCGGCACACTTTTTATCGCTGCCTTCGCGCCGCTTCTCGCTGCCGTCTCTCAGCGTTTTCAATCACCGGAATATTTTGCGCTGATGCTGTTCGGGCTGGTCGCCGCCGTAGTGCTGGCCCATGGTTCCGTAACAAAGGCGCTGGCGATGATCCTGCTCGGATTGTCCTTCGGTCTCGTTGGAACGGACGTTACCGGCGGCACCGTGCGCTTCACCTTCGGCGTGCCCGAACTCTTCGACGGTATCGACTTCGTGGCGGTCGCCATGGGGTTGTTCGGACTTGCAGAAATACTGCGCAACCTTGAGCAGAAAGATCAGCAACGACAAATATCTGCGATTGGCACCCTCTGGCCAACCTCGCGTGAATTACGTCAGGCCTGGCCGGCGATTCTGCGCGGTACGATGCTCGGATCGTTTCTCGGAATTCTACCCGGTGGCGGTTCGATCCTGTCGTCGTTTGCGTCCTATACCCTTGAGAAAAAGATCGCGAAAGAACCATCGCGTTTTGGCAACGGTGCGATCGAGGGCGTTGCGGGTCCGGAGTCGGCGAACAATGCCGGCGCGCAGACGTCGTTCATTCCACTACTAACACTCGGGATTCCATCGAATCCCATCATGGCCCTTCTGATGGGCGCGATGATCATCAAAGGCATAGCGCCAGGCACCGCGGTGATGACCAAGGAGCCCGTGTTGTTCTGGGGAATGATCGCCAGCATGTGGATAGGCAACCTGATGTTGATCATCATTAACCTGCCGCTGATCGGACTTTGGGTGAAGCTTCTCAGCATTCCTTACCGGCTTCTGTTTCCATGCATCCTGATTTTCTGCTGTGTTGGCGTTTACAGCATCGGCAGCAGCTCTGTTGCGGTGGTTTTGACTGCGGGGTTTGCGGCGCTCGGATATCTGTTTGCCAAGTTCGGCTGCGAGGGCGCGCCGTTCCTCCTCGGTTTTATCCTTGGACCGTTGATGGAGGAAAATCTGCGGCGGTCGATGTTGCTGTCGGGAGGCGATCCCATGGTTCTTCTTCAGCGGCCGATATCGGCATCGCTGATTGTCGCCGCCGCGGCGCTGTTGTTGCTGACGGTATTGCCCCGGTTTCAGCAGACCCGCGAACAAGCGTTTCAGGAATGACGGCCTTGCCCGCGAGGGACCATTTGAACCGGACCAGATGAAAAGCGAGATGTCCTTTGGGTGAGAAATTGAAGATCGCGATTGTAGGAGCCGGGATTGGCGGCCTGACCGCTGCCCTTGCGCTACTTCAAAGGGATTTTTCCGTTGCGGTTTACGAGCAGACTGAAACCTTGGCGGAACTCGGCGCCGGGCTGCAAATCAGTGCAAACGGTTCTGAGGTGCTTGCTGCGCTGGGCGTAATCGACGCCGTGCGGGCGATTGCCTGTGAGCCGGCCGGAAAGCAAATCCGGCTCTGGAGCACGGGTCAGGTCTGGAAGTTGTTCGACCTGGGGGCGACTTCCGTTGAGCGCTACGGTTATCCGTACCTGATGGTCCATCGCGCCGACCTGCACCGGATGTTGTTCGACGCGCTCGAGGCCAGATCGCCCGGCACTGTGCATATGCGAAGCAGGTGTACGGGTTTCGCCCAATCTGAACGCGGAATTCGGCTTTCGTTCGGGGATGGCCGCGAAACGACGGCAGATGTTTTGATCGGCGCCGATGGCGTTCATTCCAAAATCCGTCAGGCGATGTTCGGAAAAGACACCGCTCAATTCACCGGCTGCATGGCATGGCGCGGATTGGTCCCAAGAGAACGACTATCGGAGCGGCTCCTGGAGCAGACAGGCACCAACTGGATCGGGCCGGGCGGTCACGTCATTCATTATCCGCTTCGACGCGGTGAGCTGCTCAATTTCGTCGGCATCGTTGAGCGCAGCGACTGGACCGGCGAATCATGGACAGATCAGGGAACGCGCGAAGAATGTGCCGCCGATTTTCCGGGTTGGCACGATGACGTTCACGAGATCATTCGGAGCGTCCAGACGCCCTACAAATGGGCACTGATTGGTCGGGATCCACTGCCGCAGTGGACGGACAGGCGGGCCACGCTGCTGGGCGATGCATGTCATCCAACCCTGCCTTTCCTCGCGCAAGGAGCGAATATGGCGCTCGAGGATGCGCTCGTTCTTGCCCGATGCCTTGAGCGCTATTCAGATGATGTCGAATTCGCCTTGCAGCGCTATGAGGCTGCACGCAAAGAAAGAACGACCAGGATTGTCGTTGGCTCCGCCGAGAATGCGAAGCGATTTCACAACCCGACCCTCGCCGACCCGCAGGGCGCCGAAATCTATGTGAGCACCGAATGGCAGGAAGATCGGGTGAAAGCCCGTTACGATTGGCTGTTCGACTACAGTGCTTTGACAGCCGAGATCTAACCCGCACCATTTCGGTCATTTTTGACTATTGATCATTTCCATGTCGAACAGCCCGGAAGAGCAGGTTATGGACAAGCCGATAGAGCCGCGCGAGCAGCGGGGGATCCAGTCGATTGAGGTTGGCTTCCGCCTGATCCGGGTGTTGGAGAAGGCGTCGGCTAAGCTTCCGTTGAAAACCCTGGCCGATTTGGCTGGCTTGCCTGCCAGCAACACGCACCTTTACATGGTCAGCTTTTCCCGTGTCGGACTGGTCGTGCAGGATCCCATAACGTTGCGCTACGGCCTCGGTCCTTATGCGGTCCAGTTGGGTTTGGCGGGTCTTCGGCAGCTCGACATTATCGATGTTGCGCGTGGTCCGATGGAGGAGCTCCAGGCCCAAAACTCGCTTGCGGTCTATCTCTCGATCTGGGGCAATCTTGGGCCGACGATTGTCTTGAAACTGGACGGCGGCCTGCAATCTCCGTTGTCGGTGAGAGTTGGCTATGTTTCGCCGCTGTTGTCGACCGCGACGGGAAGTATCTATCTCACGTATATGGCCGAGCGTGAAATCGCGGAGGCGCTCGCCCTTGAGATAGCCCGAAGCGGAAGCCAGCCTCCCGAAGACATCGACAAGATCCGCGCCCAGGTTCGCGCTGCCGGAATTGGAGTGTCGAGCAGTCGCGTCAACGAAGGCTTCGCTGCGGTTTCAGCGCCTGTTCTCAATCAAGACAATCGGCTCGCCGGAAGCATTACCGTACTTGGTCCGCATTCGCGGGTCGATCTGTCCGCCGACGGTGAACTCGCGGCTTCAATGAGGCGGACGGCCGGGAAAATAGCGGCTTTGCTCGGTCAGCAATCCTGACGACTATCATGGGTCCGGGTCGGGCCATTGTTGGTCACGTTGGAGGTTTGATCTCGCTTCCAGCACGATGCTCGGCCAAAGCCGGTGCAAAGCTGGGCTTCTTTTTCCTGGACATCGAATGTCCGACCGAGGCTCGCGTTCCTTGCTCATTGTGATGAAGGAGATTAGGCGTATAGTGGGGCTGCCGAAAATCAAGGGTATGAGGGCGGGAGAGGCGGATGTCCACTGCACTGCGCATTGCCCACGGAAGCTTTGGCCGGGTCGCCTTGCTCGATATGGACGCCTCGCTGGTGCGGCATGCCCATCCGCACTGCCATGTGCTTCTCAAGGTGGAAGGTGCCGATACCCAGTTTCTGGTCGGCGATACTGCTGTACCGCTGACTGACCAAAGCGCCGTACTTGTCGATGGTTGGCAGTCGCACTCATATGTCCACGATCCGACTCGACCGCGTACCCTGATCCTGGCGCTTTATGTCGAGCCGCAGTGGCTCAAGGAATTTCGGCCGGGATGGGTCGCAAGCGGCGCGCGTGGCTTTTTCGCCCGGTCTTGTGGTGAGATATCGCCCAGAATTCGGACCCTGACGCGCGATCTCGCGGCGGACATGATGATGCGTCCCGAAGGCCGCGTCGAGCATGAAGCATTGCTGTCCGATCTGATGATTGCCGTGATTGAGCGATTTACGCCGTGGCGAAGTTTTCCGGCATCGATCAGGGCGATGAACGCGACGGGCCGACCGGATTGGCGCATCCGCCGCGTGGCGGAAACCATCAAGGGGGATGTGTCCCGCGCGATGGATATCGATTCCCTGGCCAAGGAAGCCGGATTGTCGCGCGCGCATTTTTTCCGGCTGTTCGAATCCTCGATTGGATTGCCACCCCGGGTCTACCTGAATGTTGTGCGGATGGAACGGGCGGTAGATGCGATGCTGAACGACAACGCCAACGTCACTGATATCGCGACGCGTCTCGGTTTTGATATCCCGGCGCATTTCACGCGGTTCTTCCGTAATCACACGGGGGTGAGTCCGCGCGAATTCCGGAACGTCTCGCGCCCGCGAGCTGAGGCCGCATTTTGCGGCGCAACAAATCAAATGAGACGGATTGGTAAGTTGTGAGAGTTGCCGGTATGGCAACCCGCGGCGACGTCCTTGAAGAGTGCTCGAAACGCGTCCCGAAGAGCGCGATCATGAGGACGCTCGAGGATGGCGCAACCCGCCGCACACGCACCTGCCAATCTATCGCCGGACGGCCCTTGGGTCGGCCGTTCGCTTGAGCGCGTCGAGGACAACGCGCTTCTCACCGGGCGCGGGCGCTATCTCGATGATCTGGGCGTGCGGTCCGATACACTCCATGCCGCGTTCCTTCGCTCGCCCCACGCGCACGCCGACATCGTTTCGATCGATAGCTCACTGGCGGTGAACGCGCCGGGCGTCGCTGCGGTTCTGACCGGCGATGACATCAAGAAGCTGACGACGAGCCTTGTTGTCGGCGTCAAGGCGCCGGTCGAATGCTGGCCGATGGCGGTGGGTCGCGTCCGCTATGTCGGCGAGCCGGTTGCGATTGTCGTCGCTTCGGATCGCTACAAAGCGGAAGATGCTATCGATCTCATCAACATCCGCTATGCCGTGCGGCCTGCTGTGGTCGATCCATTCGCAGCGATTGCGCCCTATGCGCCGGTCCTGCACGAAGGCTTTCCCTTCAACGTCGCAAGCGACCGGCGATTTCGCTACGGCGACCCTGAAGCGGCGTTCGCGATGGCGCCGCGCCGGGTCTCGATCGGCATTCGGTATCCACGCAACTCCTGCACGCCGATCGAGACTTATGGCATCGTTGCGGATTACGACGCCGGCGAAGACGCCTTCGATGTGCTGGCGAATTTCCAGGGGCCGTTCAGCATTCACGCGGTGCTGTCGCGCGCACTGAAGGTGCCCGGCAACCGCTTGC
Organism: Bradyrhizobium sp.; assembly: GCA_050726155.1. GTDB lineage: Bacteria > Pseudomonadota > Alphaproteobacteria > Rhizobiales > Xanthobacteraceae > Bradyrhizobium. The sequence goes on along the minus strand of JBOHIT010000066.1, from coordinate 817 downwards.
GGTTGCGTACGCCGCCGGATTCAGGCGGCAGCTTCGGCATCAAGCAGGGTATTTTTCCTTACATCGTGCTGATTGCCGCCGCGGCTCGCGTCGCCGGCCGCCCCGTGAAATGGATCGAAGACCGGCTTGAGCACCTCTCGGCCTCGGTGTCGGCAACCAACCGGGCCACTACTTTGTCGGCCGCCGTCGATCATGATGGAAAAATTCTTGCACTGGATTGGGATCAGATCGAGGATTGTGGCGCGCATCTGCGCGCGCCGGAGCCGGCGACGCTTTACCGGATGCACGGTAATCTGACCGGCGCCTATGCTATCGAACATGTCGCGGTGCGCAACCGGGTAATCGTCACCAACAAGACGCCGACTGGATTGAACCGTGGGTTCGGCGGTCCGCAAGTCTATTTCGCACTGGAACGCCTGGTACACCGGATCGCGATCGAACTGGGGCTCGATCCCCTCGACGTTATCAAGCGCAATCTCGTGCCGAGCGGCGCGTTTCCCTATCGCACCGCGCCGGGTGCGCTGCTGGATTCCGGCGACTACGCCGCCGGCATCGCGATTGGTGCGGAGCAGGGCGGCCTCAAAGAGTTGAAGGCGCGTCGCGATGCCGCGCGGGCGCAAGGTCGTATCTACGGCATCGGTTATGCCGCCGTGGTCGAACCCTGCATCTCAAACATGGTCTACATCACGTCCGTTTTGACGCCGGCCGAACGGCGCAAGGCCGGGCCCAAGAACGGCGCGCAGGCAACCGCGACGGTCGCCATCGATCCAGTCGGAAGCATTTCCGTTCACGTCGCATCGGTGCCGCAGGGCCAGGG
>JBOHIT010000065.1:0-4372 GCA_050726155.1 Bradyrhizobium sp. | reverse complement strand
GCGCACGACCGGACCACTCGACACGATGCAAGCTAAGTAGAATCGGCAAGCGAAATAGAAATTAATTACGGGAAACGTCCTTGACCAACATCTCTTCGAGGAAGACTGGCCTGATCCCGGCGATGCTGCTGGCGCTGTCGATCGGCGCGGCCGCGGGTCCTGCTGTTGCCCAATCGGCAACCGCGGAAGGCCAGAAGCTGGCCTTCGACCGCAGCAAGGGCAATTGCCTGACCTGCCACGCCATCAAGGGCGGCGAATATCCGGGCACGCTCGGCCCCGAACTGGTCGACATCAAAAGCAAATACCCCAATCGCGACGAACTCGTCGCCATTGTCTTCGACGAAACCAAACGCAATCCGCTGACCGTGATGCCACCATTCGGACGAAACCGGATTTTGACCGACAAGGAAATCAGCGCGGTCGTGGATTTCCTGCAAACACTCTGACCGGACGCCCTTCAGGAGACTCGGGGATGACAATGACTGACAACGGATTTTCGGCCACGCGGCGCCTGATCCTGCAAGGCGCGGGCGCGGTGGCGCTGGTAGGCCTCGGCAATCTTCCGTTTGGCCCGGCGCCGGCATTCGCTGCCGCCAACGACAAATATCCGGAAGACGCGTTCAAGGCGAAGAGCGATGCCGATGCGATCAAGGCGCTCTATGGCAAGACCGCGGAAGCATCCGACAAGGTGAAGATGGACGCGCCCGAGATCGCCGAGAACGGCGCGGTGGTGCCGGTATCGGTCACGACGACATTACCCGACGTAACCTCGATCTCGTTCCTGGTGACCGAAAACCCGGTGGCCCTGGTGGCGTCCTACAAGATTCCGGCCGGCACGATGCCGAGCGTCGCCAACCGCATCAAGATGGCGAAGACCAGCAATGTGATCGTGGTCGTCGAAGCCGGCGGCAAGCTCTACAGCGCCACCAAGGAAGTCAAAGTCACCGTCGGCGGCTGCGGCGGCTGAAGCACTAATTCAAAGGGATCCAAACAATGGCATCGACCATTCGCGTGCGCGCCACATCTTCCGGCGAGACCACCGAAGTGCAGGCCCTGATCCAGCACCCGATGGATTCCGGGTTCATCAAGGACGCCAAGGGCGAGACCATTCCGCCGCACTTCATCCAGCAACTGACCTTCGAGTATGACGGCAAACCGGTGTTCGCGGCCGACTGGGGCGGCGGCGTCTCCAAGGACCCCTACGTCAAATTCGCCTTCAAGGGCGGCAAGAAGGGCGACGATCTGAAAGTCAGCTGGGTCGACAACAAGGGTGCCACCGACACGACAACGGCGAAGATTCAATGAAGCTGCGGACCAAAATACAGCTTGCACTGGCGGCGTTCGGGCTGGTTCTGCTGGCGTTCGCCGCACCTTCCGTATTCGCTGCCGACAAGGTCGATCCGGTGGCGGACGCCAAGGCGTTCAAGAAGTTCTTCTACGACAAATTCCCCAAACTGAAGCCGGAGGAATTCGTCAACGGTCCGTATTCGATGGACGCCGACCTGTACCGGCAGTGGCAGGAGAAGGAGCAGTTCCCGCCCTACGAGTTCTCGCTCGAAATGGGCAAGGAAATGTTCTCCAAGCCGTTCAAGAACGGCAAGAGCTACGAGGATTGCTTTGCCAACAAAGGCATCGGCGTCCGGCAGAACTATCCCTATTTCGACGAGAAGGAAGGCAAGGTCATCACGCTGGAGCTGGCGCTGAACCGCTGCCGCGAAGCCAATGGCGAGCCGGCGTTCTCCTATGTGCGCGACGAGATGGCGGCGCTGACCGCTTACATGGCCTTCACCTCGCGCGGCAAGCCGTTCGACATCAAGATTCCGAACGACCCGCGCGCGCTGGAAGCCTACGAGAAGGGCAAGGAATATTTCTACACAAGGCGCGGCCAGCTCAATTTCTCCTGCGCCACCTGCCATGTGCAGAGCCCGGGCGAGAAAGTCCGCACCGAAGTGCTGGCGCCGGCGCTCGGCATTCTCAACGCAATGCCGATCTATCGTTCCGAATGGAGCGGCATGGGCACCACCAGCCGCCGCTTCACCACCTGCAACAGCCAGATCCGCGGCGTGCCGCTGACGCCGCAGGACGATGAATACCGCAACGTCGAATATTATTTGTCCTATGTCAGCAACGGCTTGCCGATTTCCGGCCCGGGAGCGCGGCCATGAGGATCACGATACTCACTTCGATCGCGGCGTTGCTGCTGGCGGGCGCGACATCCGCACTCGCCGCGGGCGAGGACGACTACAAGGCCGCTTACGCGGCCGCGGAAGCCGCCAACAAGCAGGCGGCCGGCTTGCGCAACCAATGGACCACGACGGCGTCAACGCTGGTTGCGGCCAAGAAATTCGCCGACAGCGGCGATTTCGACAAGGCCACCGCATCCGCCAGGGAAGCCGAAGCACTGGCCAAGGCTTCGATCTTCCAGGCCACCAGCGAAAAAGAACGCTGGAAGGAACTGGAAATTCGTTAGAGCGTTCCTCGCGACGCTCGGAGATTTTTGCATGCCGATCCGTCGCCGGGAATTTCTGACGCTAGCAGGCGGCGCCGTCCTCTCAGGCGGCCTGCCGCGCCTCGCGCGCAGCGCCGACAGCGTCTACGATCTCGAACGCTTCGGCAATGCGCGCATCCTGCACATGACGGATACGCATGCGCAGCTGAAGCCGGTGTTCTTCCGCGAGCCCAGCGTCAATCTCGGCATCGGCTCGATGCAGGGCAATCCGCCGCATCTGGTCGGCAAGGCCTTCCTCGAACGCTTCGGTATCCGGCCTGATAGTGCCGACGCCTATGCCTTCACCTGCATTGAATTCGAGAAGGCGGCGCAGAGATTCGGCAAGCTCGGCGGCTTCGCGCATCTCAAGACGCTGGTCGACCGCCTGCGCGGCGATGTCGGCCCCGGCCGCTCGCTGCTGCTCGACGGCGGCGATCTCTGGCAGGGTACTGGCCTGGCCAACGTCATGCAGGGCGCCGACATGGTCGAGGCTTCCAACCTGCTCGGCATCGATGCGATGACTGGCCATTGGGAATTCACCTATGGCGAGAAGGTGCTTCGAAGCAACCTCGAACGCTTCAAGGGCGAATTCCTGGCGCAGAACGTCTTCCTGACCGAGGAAGCCGCCTTCAACGATGCCAAGGCGTTCGATCCGCCATCCGGCCGCGTGTTCAAGCCGGCCACGATCAAGGAGATCGGCGGCCATCGGGTCGCCGTGATCGGACAGGCTTTTCCCTACGTGCCGATCGCGCATCCCAAGCGTTTCACCCCGGACTGGAAGTTCGGCATCCGCGACGAAGAGCTGCAGAAGCTGGTCGACGGCCTGCGCAACACCGACAAGGTCGATGCAGTTGTCCTGCTGTCGCATAACGGCATGGATGTCGATCTCAAGCTCGCCAGCCGCGTCACCGGCATCGATGTCATCCTGGGCGGGCACACGCACGACGCCGTGCCGCAGCCGATACCGGTCACCAATCCGGGCGGCGTCACGCTGGTCACCAATGCCGGCTCGAACGGTAAGTTTCTCGCCGTGCTCGATCTCGACATCGGCAAGGGCAAGGTCGCCAATGTCCGCTACCGGCTGCTGCCGGTATTCGCCGAACTGCTGAAGCCGGATCCGGCGATGCAGGCGTTGATCGACAGGACCCGCGCCCCGCGCGCCGACGACTGGAGCGACAAGATCGCATCCGCCGATCGCCTGCTCTATCGCCGCGGCAATTTCAGCGGCAGCATGGACCAGTTGATCTGCGACGCCCTGCGCGGCGAACTCGACACCGAGATCGCGCTGTCGCCGGGCTTTCGCTGGGGCACCACGGCGCTGGCGGGCCAGCCGCTGACGATGGAAGACGTGATGGCGCAGACCGCGGTCACCTATCCCGAGACCTACGTCCTGACCATGACCGGCAGCCAGATCAAGGACGTGCTTGAAGACGTCTGCGACAATCTCTTCAATGCCGATCCCTATTACCAGCAAGGTGGCGACATGGTCCGGCTTGGCGGCCTCGCCTATGCCTGCACGCCGGCCGAATCCGTCGGCAAGCGGATCTCCGAACTGACGCTCGACAATGGCAGCCCGCTGCAAGCCACCAAGAGCTACAAAGTGGCGGGATGGGCGTCCGTCAACGAGCAGACCGGCGCGCCGATCTGGGACGTGGTGGCGAAACATCTGAAATCAGGCAAGCCGCCGAACCGGTCGGCGCCTGGCGTTACGCTGAAGGGCGTTGAAGGCAATCCGGGCATTTCGAAACAGGTATGACAGGCCTTTGCACCATCGCCCGCGCCATGGCCGCAGCGCTGTTGATCGCAGCCGTGGCACCGGCCGCGCGCGCGCAGCAGGTGCCGCTGCAGGACAAGCCGTTCGCCGAACACAAGATCGTGCTGCAG
>JBOHIT010000064.1:0-4811 GCA_050726155.1 Bradyrhizobium sp. | reverse complement strand
TCTATGGCCTTGGCACGGCGCTCGCCGTTCGCTTGACGCGCTGGGGCAAATGAACGGCTGCCGCGGGCTCAATCCGGCGTTGCACAAATCTGATTTATTGCTATTCAGGCCGCTGATTTTTTCGGGGAATGATTCATGGCTTGCAAGACAGCATTCATTATCGCGATCTTTGCGGCATTGCTGGCCGCACCATCGGCACGCGCGCAAGGCGCCGGCGAACCGACCGGTATCTGGCTGACACAGGCCGGTGACGCCCGCGTGCGCGTCAGCAAATGTGGCGGCGGCATTTGCGGCGTCGTCGTCGGATTGAAGCAGCCGATCGATCCCGCCACCGGCAAGCCGCAGGTCGACGACAAGAATCCCAACCCGGCCTTGGCCAAGCGCCCGATGATCGGGCTGCCCCTGTTCAGCGGCATGCACGCCACCGGTCCCGGCAAATGGTCAGGCCAGATCTACAATGCCGATGACGGCAGCACCTATGCGAGCAATATCGCGGTGACAGGGCCGGATACGCTGCGGGTCGAGGGCTGCATGGGCGCATTCTGTGGCGGCGAGACCTGGACCCGCGTCGGGCACTAGCTTTTGGAACTAGGCCGCTGTCGCCTTCAACGCTGTGGCCGCCGAAGCATAGCCGCCGCGGGCGCCGTCGATGAAATGAACGTGGTCGCTGCGCATCACCGAGGGCGTGAAGCAGGTCATCATCGCCGCATCCTGCCGGTGCAAGCCATAACGCACGATGCCGTTTGAGGCGGCCAGTGCCAGCCGTTGCGTCAGCGCTTGCGCGAGTTCCGGTGTGCAATCGAGGATCATCCGCAACCCGTCGTCATATTTGCGGAAGTCGGAATTCTCCACCACCTGCTGCATATACGTCTTCGGCACGAAGCTGCCGACCTTGATACCGAAGCGCAAGACGACATAGGCCCACAGCGCGTTGGCCAGCACGAAGCTGCGCCGCCAGAACTTCGACCTGCCGCGCGTGGCAAGCGTCTCGTATTCCACGCCCGCCGGTGGAAAACGAATCTGTGGTCCACCCGCGGGCACCGGCCGTCCCGCATCGGGGCTTCGTTCGACGAGATCGATGATGTCCTCGATGGCGTTGCGGAACGCGAGCGGATCGGCGTCCCTGGCCGGCCCCACCAGCACGGAAAGAATGAGGCCGCGCGTGGAGGGGATCTCCTCGAACCGGCATGACAGACCGGACAAATCCGGCTGCTCACCGGGCGGCGCTGCCGGGACCGCGAATTCGCCACGCTTCATCGCAGAATCCGCCCAGCCGAGACCACCGCCGGAAAACATCGCATAGGATAAATTCGGCGACGGCCCGAACCGCGCGACGCGGATGTCGAGGCCTTGCGCGCGCACGGCCCGGACCGGCACCAGTGCCACCCGCATCGAGAGATCGAGGTCCTCCCTCACCCAGGTCGCAGTCGCCGCCAGCGCGTCGCGCGCTCGGGCGAGATCGGCGGGCGCCACCGCGAAGCTTGCGCCATCGCCGCCGAACACGAACGGAAACTCGCGACCATCCAGCGCATTGGTGACGGCGGCAATGACGGCGGCGCCCGCCATGTTGACCGCCTTGTAGCGCTGATTGGCGATCGCCTTGGTCGATTCCACGATGTCGGCAACGCCGACGGTCCAATCGTCCGGTAGCGGCGAATACAGCGCCGGATCCATCAGGCTGGTGAAGCCGCGAAAGACCGGGATCGAGCCGTAAAAGATGTCGGTGCCGTCGGACGTGGTCATTGCGATGCAGATTGTCCCGTTGTCCGAACCCATGTAACAGATACGGCGCGTCCCGGGTTCGGGCTCACGTCTGCTACAGTTTGACGCCCCGCAGCACCAGCTGGTTGAGCCTGACGGCAAACGCCGCCGGGTCTTCCGGCAATTCGCCGTCGAGAATCTGCGCCTGCTCCAGCAGCAGGAACGACAGATCCGCGGCGGCGTCCTTCGCCCCGGCAATCGCCGCCACCAATGGATGGCGCAGATTGATCTCGAGGATCGGCTTGGTCACCGCGCCCTGGTTTTGCATCGCCAGCAACCGCTCGAGTTGGCGGTCGCGGCCGTCGCCGCCGGCTACTAGGCAGGAGGCGCTCGACCTCAACCGCTGCGACGCCCGCACGTCGGAGACGCGATCGCCAAGCGTGTCCTTGATGACGGCAATGGTTGCGGCCTCGTCGGCGGCGATTTCATCTTGTCTGTCATCGGCCTTGTCGTCGAGCAGCGGGATCAGGGCGAAATCGATATCGCCCTGGCTCAATGACTTCAGCGGCTTGCCGCCGAAATCGAGCGGCGCCGAAGTCCAGAACGCATCGACCGGATCGGTCAGCAGCAGCACCTCGATGCCACGGGCCGACGCGGATTCGAGTTTCGGGTTCGACTTCAGCCGCTCGACGCTGTCGCCGGTGAGGTAATAGATCTCGCTCTGGTTCGGCTTGATATCCTCGACATATTGCTTGAGCGAACGCTTCTCGCCCGATGTCGTGGTGAAGCGGGACAGCCCCAGTAATTTCTCGCGCCTTTCGAAATCTTCCCAGATGCCTTCCTTGATCACCACGCCGAACGCGTCCCAGATTTTCGTGAACGCTTCCGGTTCCTTGTCACCGAGGTTTTCCAGCTCGGTGACGACGCGGCTGGTGACCGCTTTACGGATCTGCGCCAATTGCGGATTGTTCTGCAGCATCTCGCGTGAAATATTCAGCGGCAGATCCTCGCTGTCGATCACGCCGCGGATGAAGCGCAAATAGGCCGGCAATAAATCAGCGTCATCGGCAATGAAGACGCGCCGGACATAGAGCTTCACCTTGCCCTTGCGCGCCTGGTCGAACAGGTCGAACGGCTTTGTGGACGGCGCGAACAGCAGCACCGCATAGGACTGACGGCCCTCGGCGCGGTAGTGCAGCGTCATCGCGGGCTCGTCGAAGGCGCCGGCGATCGATTGGTAGGCGCCTTTGTAATCGTCCGGCGTGAGTTCCGATTTCGATCGCTGCCACAGCGCGCTCGCCGAATTGATCTGGCGCGGTTCGCCCTCCTCCGGCACCAGCTCAATCGGAAACTGGATATTGTCGGAATAGGCGCGGACGATGCGCTCGATCTCGTAGGTTTCGAGATATTTCTGCGCGTCCTTTTTCAGATGCAGCACGATCTCGGTGCCACGCGTGACACGCGTGGCGTCTTCCTCGCTCGCGGGTGCAATCTCAAAGCCGCTGCCGCCCGAAGACGACCAGGTCCAGACCTGGTCGGAACCCGCGCGGCGGCTGGTGACGACGATACGCTCGGCGACCATGAAGGCCGCGTAGAACCCGACGCCGAACTGGCCGATCAGATTGGCGCCGTCCTTGGCCTCGGTCAGGCGCGACAGAAACGACTTGGTGCCGGAGCGCGCGATGGTGCCGAGATTGTCGATCAACTCCTGCCGGTCCATGCCGATCCCGCTGTCGATCACGCTGAGCGTGTTCGCCGCCTTGTTCGGCGCGATGCGGATCGCGGGCGGCGCGCCATCGGTGATCAGCTCGGGGGTGGCGATGGCTTCATAGCGCAGCTTGTCGCAGGCGTCGGAGGCGTTGGAAATCAGTTCGCGCAGGAAGATATCGGTTTCCGAATAGACCGAGTGAACCATCAGATGCAAGAGTTCGGCGACCTCGGCCTGGAACGGCTGGGATTCGGGGGCGGTGGTCGTGGTCATCAGGGGCTCGCGATATCAGGCGTGAATAGGAAAGCCCTGATATAGCGATGTCATCCGGGGTGGCAAGCTTCGGAAGCGGCCGGCCGGCTCCTCCTAGTCTAGATGGCCTAGTCCGAGATCGCGTTCAGATATCGCCTGACCGAGGCGTCGAACGCCGCCCTTGCATCCGCCGCGACGTTCTTGCCCCACCACGCGCCATAAATGCGGTCGAATGCCAGCGGCGCCACCGCACGCACGATGCCTTGAACCGATTTCGCATTCAGCGGGATATAGTTCGGAAAACTATACATGAAGCTCAGCGAGCGGCGATCCATCGCAACCATCACGATATCGCCGGTGAACAACGCCCCACGCCCCTCGGCGCCCGCGCGCCAGTGCAGGATGGTGCCGCCGGCAAAATGCCCGCCGGTGCGGATGAGAACAATGTCATCGGATATCCCGTGGCTGTCGCCGGTCCACGGCACGATCGCCGGGTGCGGCCGCGTCACCCATTGCCGATCATCGCCATGCAGATAGATCGGTACGCCGCCGAATGCCTCGCTCCAGTCGGCGACCGCGCCGTAATAATGCGGATGCGAAACCGCAATTGCCTTCAGGCCGCCGAGCGACTGGACATGCTCCACCGCCTCGCGCGTGGCCAACGGGATGCAATCCCACATCACGCATCCGTCGGGCTCGGGGATAAGGAGCGCGCGCTGCCCGATCGCGAATCCAGGGTCGAGGCCGATACCGGTGACGCCGAGATCATCGCGCCAGACGATCTTGTGACGATCCACCAAGGCTTCGCGTGTGAGCCATTGCTGGCCCTTCCAGTTCACATATTGCCGCTCATCCTCGCAGATCGGGCAGCAAGCCGGCGGCGCGGCCGCTTGCGGAAACTGGGCGCCGCATTGTTCACAAATCCAGAAAGGCATCGGCGTTACTCCAATTCGGAGAATAGATTCGCACCGAATTGACCGCAGACCAACAACAATCCGTTGTCCCGCCCTTCACGTGCGCTGGTAATCATCCTCGATGCGGATGATGTCGTCCTCGCCGAAATAGCTGCCGGTCTGGACCTCGATCAGTTCGAGCTGGATCTTGCCGGGGTTTTCCAGCCGGTGCACCGCGCCGATCGGGATGTAGATCG
>JBOHIT010000063.1:0-3075 GCA_050726155.1 Bradyrhizobium sp. | reverse complement strand
GCATCAAGCGCTTCCTGCGCGGATTTCTTGCCGGCGAAGGCCTGCTCCAGTTCGTCTTCAATCACGCCGCGGATAAGGACGAACGAGCCGAGCCGCACACCGCGCGAATTTTCGGTCGGCGCCTTCAAGGTCATCTGTTCGATCGAGATCGCCGCACCGGGATTGCGATCATAAAAACCCTGCGCGCGGGTGAGATCGAAGGCGGCGCGGGTGATTGGCAGATAGCCGGTGTTCTGGTGCCAGGCCGCCTGGACTTCCGGCTTCGACAGATAGGCGAAGAATTTGGCGACGCCGGTATATTCGGCGCGCGGCCGGTCGCGCAGTATCCACAAGGTGGCGCCGCCGATAATGGTATTTTGCGGCGCGCCGAACACGTCGGCATAATACGGCATCATGCCGTAGCCGACCTCGAACTTCGAATTGGCCTTGATATCGGCGCGCGTCGCCGACGAGCCAATGAAGATTCCGCACTCGCCCTTTTGAAAGCGCGGCTCGGCCGACTGGCCGCGGCCGCTATAGTCGTACACCTTCGTAGTCTGCCATTCCGCAAGCTGCGTGATGTGGCGCACCACGATCGGATTGCTGAAGGTCAGTTCGGCTTCGAGGCCGCCAAACCCGTTGGCCTTGGTCGCCAGCGGCAGGTTGTGGAATGCCGAGAAATTCTCGACATTAATCCAGGACGGCCAGGAAGTGGTCAGGCCGCAGACGGCGCCCGCCGCGCGCAGCCGCTTCGCCGCAGCACCGACCTCGGGCCAGGTCTTCGGCGCCACTTCCGGATCGAGGCCGGCGGCGCGAAACAGGTCCTTGTTGTAGTAGAGGATCGGCGTGGAAGCGTTGAACGGGAACGACAGCATGTTACCGGCGACGTCGGAATAATAGCCGGCGACGGCCGGCAGATAAGCGGCCGAAGAGAACGGCTCCGACTGGTCGCGCATCAGTTCGAACACCGGATAGATCGCGCCCTTCGCCGCCATCATGGTGGCGGTCGCGATCTCGTTGACTTGAACGATGGCGGGCTGGCTGCGCGAACGGAAGGCGAAGATCGCCGCCGTCACCGTCTCGGTGTAGTTGCCCTTGTAGCTCGGCACGATCCGGTAATCGGATTGCGAAGCGTTGAAGTCGGCCGCGAGCCTCTCCAGCTGCTTGCCGAGTTCGCCCGACATCGCGTGCCACCACATGATCTCGGTGGCCGCCTGCGCCGGAGATACCAGCGCAATGGCCGCAAGCGCGACGAGCTGCAAAATCCTCAAGGCCAATTTCACGGATGAATTACTCTGTCAAAACCAAATACGGGATACCGCAATCAAATCGGCCCGCTGCGCCCTCATAGATGCCCGCGGCCGCGGTTTCAATCCACTACCGCCCGTCGCAGCGCACAATTAACGATTGCGGCGGCCGGCGATAGCCAAGCGCAAGTACTTTCTGTTAAAAAGCAAATGCCATCTGCTAAAAAAGCGTTGAACCTTTTCGTCCCGCCACAGACTTCTTCAAGGGGATTTGTTGCCTGTGTACCGCCGCGCCGACCTTTCGCGGACCATGAAGCTTGTTCTGGCGTTGTTCCTGACAGCGACCACAACCAGCGCTTTCGCGCGCGAGTTTCGTGCCGCCGATACCCAGAACGAGAGCTATCCGACCGTGCAGGCACTGCACTACATGGGCAGCCTCGTTGCGGAGCGCACCGGCGGCCGCCACCAGATCAAGGTGTTCCATTCGCGCCAGCTCGGCGAAGAGAAGGAAACCCTCCAGCAGACCCGCGTCGGCGCCATCGATCTCAACCGTACCAATGTCGCATTGATCGGCACCATGGTGCCGGCGATGAATGTGCTGGCGATGCCGTTTCTGTTTCGCTCCATCGAGCATTTGCAGAAGGTGCTGGATGGACCGATCGGCAACGAAATCCTCGGCAGCTTCGAACCTTACGGATTCGTCGGCCTGGCGTTTTACGATTCCGGCGCCCGCTCGATCTACAACAGCGTCCGCCCGGTCACCTCGATGGCCGACCTCAAGGGGTTGCGGATACGGGTGCAGCAATCCGAGCAGATGGTCGAGATGATCCGCTCAATCGGCGCCGATCCCGTCGAACTGCCCTACGGGCAGGTGCTGACCGGGCTCACCACCAAATTGATCGACGGCGCGGAAAACAACTGGCCGTCCTTTGTCACCACCGATCACTATAAGTTCGCAGGCCACTACACCCTGACCGAACACACGATGAGCCCGGAAGTGCTGGTGATGTCGCAAAAGGCCTGGTCCGGCCTGTCGGGCGAAGACCAGAAGATTTTCCGCGAGGCCGCCCAGCGGTCGAGCCTCTTCATGCGCGAGAAATGGCGCGATCTGGAGCTGCGCTCGCGCAAGCAGGCGGAGGATGCCGGCGTGAAGATCGTCACCGATTTCGACCGCAAGCCGTTCGAGGCTGCGATGGCGGGAATCTATACCAAGGCGCAGAAAGACCCCGCGATAGCGCAATTGATCGAACGAATCCGCAAGGTGGAGTGAATTGGCAGCGAGCCCGCAACAAGACGGATCCTTGGAACGGCCGGCGAGCCTCGCCGTGCGCGTCCGCGTTCGCATCGTCCAGGTGCTGCGCGCGGTCCCGATCCGCTGGCGCATCCTGTCGATCGCGGCATTGAATTCCGCGGTCGTCGTGGTGCTGGCCGTGTTGATCTGGAACGGCGCAAAGGTGCTCGGTTCGGCCTGGGAAGATGTCCGCCATGTCCGGGAATCCGACAAGATCCTGGCGCTGCTGGAAAGCGAAACCAGCCGGCTGCAGAACCTGATCCATCGCTACATCAACCAGCCGAGCCCGGAACTGTTCGCCGAAATCTTGTTACTGCGCGAAGCGGTGCTCGGCACGCTGACCAACCGCGCCGCCAACGACCCGATGCTGTCGGGGTCGGTGGAACAGCTCGAGCAGGTCACCGACCGCTTCCTGAACGGTTTCGGTGAATTGCGCGCGGTGCAGGCGACGATCGCCAAAACCTACGAGCAGCAGGTGCTGGGACCGGCGAGAGACATGGCCGGGCTCTATTCCATCATCGAGGGCGCCACCGGGCATCGCGATGCGCTGATCTGGCC
>JBOHIT010000062.1:0-3481 GCA_050726155.1 Bradyrhizobium sp. | reverse complement strand
ATCCTGGTCCGCGCCTGTTCGGCCAGCGCCAGCAGCGCGTCTTCACGTTGCTTGCGCTCGCGCTCGGCCGCCAGTTTGGCGCGCTGCTCTTCCTGCGCCTTGGCCGCCTCACGCTCCTTGCGCTCTTTCTCGGCCACCAGTTTCAGCCGCGCCTCTTCCTGGGCCTGGGCGGCCTCACGTTCCTTGCGGACTTTTTCGGCCGCCGCCTGCGCGCGCAGCGTCTCCTGCTTGCGCAGCGCTTCTTCCTGCTCGGCCATCTTGCGCAGCGCGGCTTCGCGTTCGGCCTTCTTCTGCTCCTCTGCAAGACGCGCGGTTTCGCGCTGCCTGGCCTCCTGGTTCTGGCGCTCGCGTATCGCCGCCTCGATGCGCTGGATGCGGGTCTGCGCCTCCGCCACGTAGCTCGACGTCGGGAACTTGGCGACGAAATCCAGCAGCACGCCGGGATCTGGCGAGTCCTTGATCTTGTCGAACGCGATCCTGTCGGTCTGGTTCAGATAGTAATTGCTCAGCAGCGAGACATAGGTTTCCGGCCGCTGGCGGCCGCCGGTCTGGGCGTTGACGTCGGCGGCGACGCGCCGGAACAGCTGCTCGATTTCAAGGCCGGGCACCTTGAGCAGCTTCAGGAAGGCGCTGGTGAACGGGCTGTTGCGGCCGTCACCATCGGCGGCAACTTCATCCGCCGCGGTGGAGTAAGCCACCACCATGCCCTGCGCCTTGTCGATCTTGGCAAGGCCGCCGCGCACGGCATCGACGGCGCGGCTGTCGCCGGACTTCTTCTTGCGGCGAAGCGCGTTGACGACCGGGTTGTTGCGGCAGGCATCGAGGATCACGATCTTGACGCCGTCGCCGCGGTCGAGTGCGGCGCGCACGTCGTCGAGCGGCGTCATCTGGTAGCGGAAGCTGATCTCGTCCTCGACCTCGGCATCCGTCGGCATCAGGTAGTTGCGGCCCTGATACTGCACGGCATGACCGGCATAATAGAACAGCGCGGCGTCGGCATCGATCGCCAGGCGAGCGAACTTCGCCATGTTCAGATCGAGGTCGCGCTTGTTGGCGTCGATGACCTGCAACACCTCGAAGCCGACGCCGCGCAGCGCCGCGGCGACGTCGGTGGCGTCGTTCTTCGGGTTGGAAAGGAAGAGGCTCGAATTGCTGTAATTGGAGTTGCCGACAACCAGCGCAACGCGCCGGTCAGCCTTCGCAACGCTGATCGAACAGGCCAGCAGCACAAGACTGTACAGAGCTGCAATCCAGATCGGACGACGTGTGCTCATGGCAGGCTCCGGAAACTCCCTTTAGTAATAGCGACGATACTTGCGATAGCGCTTCTTTGCGGGTGGGCGGCCGCTGGCGGTGACGGTGACCGAGATCTGCTCCGAAATGACCGGCGGATCGTGCGGGACATGGTTCTCGTCGGCGAGCAGCAATTGCAGCGTATGCTTGCCGATCGGCAGCGTGATCTTGGCCTCGGTCTGGCCGGCGCCGAAATGCAGATGGTTGAAATCGCTCGGGATCGGTTCGTCGAGTTTCGGCACGTCGGTGTCGACCAGCAGATGGTGGTGACCGGTGTTGACCTTTTCGAAACCGGCGGGCGCGACACCCATGCCGATCAGGCCGAAGCGAATGACCGGGGTCGGCGAGACGTAACCGCGATTGGTCGGATAGACGAAATACACCTTGGCGCCGGCCGGGGATTTCTTGCGGCCCCCGCTCGAAGCGCTCGGCGTGCTCGATGCGGCGGGCGCGCTCGACGCGGCGGGCACCTTGGAGGCGGCGACGACACGTACCTTGATGCGCTCGGAGATCAGGGGAATCGTATTTGGAATATGGTCCTTGTCGCCGAGCACCAGCTGCAGGGTGTGCTCGCCTTCCGGCAAGGTCACTTCGGCTTCGGTTTGTCCCGCGCCAAAATGCAGATGGTTGAAGTCGCTCGGAATTGGTTGATCGAGCGGCGGCAGGTCGGTATCGATGAGAAGATGGTGGTGTCCGGAATTCGCCTTGTCGGAGCCGGCAGGCGCGACGCCCATGCCCTTGAGGCCGAAATTCACGGTGAAGGTGGTCGGGACGGTCTGGCCGTCCTTGAGGCCGACGAAGTAGACCGACGCACCGGGCGGTGAGGGGTTGGGACCGCCCGTCGGTTTTTGCTGTCCGTGGCTCGTTCCGATCGTTCCTGCCAGCATCAAAAGCGAGACAGCAATTGCGGTCGATATTTTCGAGAACACGCACACCTCCTAAAATCGCGACAGCCCGACTGCCAAGGGGCTCAAATATCTCAAGAACTGTTATGCGTCTGTGAAATAGTACACTGGATTTACGCTATTGAATATCGTCCCCTGCCCCGGGTACGTGCGCGGACCGTGACCTTGCTCACAAGCTCTCGTCGATTTTAATCAGGGGGTAATTGACGTATCATAATACCGCCAAACTAAGTAGCGATAGCGACACTGCGACTTTTGATTTTATGAAGTGTTGCGGGCACGATGGATCAACAGGCGGCGCGCAGGACAACCGGCGCAATTGAGGCCAAGGGTACGATGTTCAGACTGTTTGCTTTGTTGATATTTCTGTTCGCGACCGGACCGGCCACCGCCCAGTCGGCCGCGGCGCCCGAACCCGGCGAGCTATTTCGCGATTGTCCGGATTGCCCGGAAATGGTGGTGGTGCCGTCGGGCGAATTTGACATGGGCGGCAAGGACAGCCCGTACGAGGGTCCGCAGCACCGCGTCACCATCGCAAAACCGTTCGCGATCGAACGGCGCGAAACCAGTTTTGCCGAGTGGGATGCGTGCGTCTCCGACGGCAAATGCAAACACCGGCCAGACGACCGCGGCTGGGGTCGCGGCGATCAGCCGGTCATCGACGTAAGCTGGGAAGACGCCAGGGCGTTCGTGCTCTGGCTGACGCAGAAGACCGGCCGGAACTACCGCCTGCCGAGCGAAGCCGAGTGGGAATATGCGGCGCGCGCCGGCACCACGACGATGTTCTGGTGGGGCAAGGAGGTCGGCAAGTCGAACGCCAATTGTGACAATTGCGGCGACGCGCTGCGCCGGACGATGCGCACCGGATCCTACCGTCCGAACGGCTTCGGGCTCTACGACACCTCCGGGAACGTCTACGAATGGGTCGAAGACTGCTGGAACGACAATTACAAGAGTGCGCCCAAGGACGGCTCCGCCTGGACGCAAGGGCAATGCCGCCAGCGGGTGCTGCGCGGCGGATCGTTCGCCAACAAATCCAACACCATCACCTCGGCGGCGCGCTACCGGTACGATCTCGACGTGCGCTATTTCGCCAACGGTTTTCGCGTCGTTCGGGACGTTCAGTAATCCCGCGTCAAGCGATCACGTGCGCTGATAATCATCCTCGATGCGGATGATGTCGTCCTCGCCGAAATAGCTGCCGGTCTGGACCTCGATCAGTTCGAGCTGGATCTTGCCGGGGTTTTCCAGCCGGTGCACCGCGCCGATCGGGATGTAGATCG
>JBOHIT010000061.1:0-17301 GCA_050726155.1 Bradyrhizobium sp. | reverse complement strand
GAACAAGATGCGCGGCAAGAAATACGGCCTGGTGATCTCCGACTGGAACATGGAGCCGATGACCGGCTACGACCTGTTGAAGGAAGTGCGGGCGAGCCCGGAATTCTCCAACACGCCCTTCATCATGATCACCGCGGAATCGAAGACCGAAAACGTCATCGCCGCGAAGAAGGCCGGTGTCAGCAACTACATCGTCAAGCCGTTCAACGCGGCGACGCTGAAGACCAAGATGGAAGCCGTGTTTCCCAACGCCGCCGAATAGCATCCGGCATCGCAGGCCACGACGCCCCGGCCCTCCCCGCCGCCATCGGCCGGAATCGGCGAAGGCCGAGGCGACCCTTTCAAATTGTCTGGCCAGGATCGCCCGGTAGGCTCCGCGGGTTGCCGTACTACTACGGTTGACGATTTTCACAGACAGATAACGTTGAATCGCGATAGTTGCGTGGACAAGGAGCACCCTCATGTTCACGTTTGCAACGAGCGATCCGAAGGAAGTCCGGCGTTTCCGTATCGCCCAGTTCAACGGCAGAACCGCAACCGCCCGGTCGGCGGGTTCGGCAGTCACCGGTCACGTTCGATCGATCGTGGAAAACAAGTCGAGCGTTCCGGCCGCCTGGGTGATCACGATCATCCCGGAGGAGCCGAAGGCCAGCATCGCGACGCGCCCCGTGCCCCGGATGCGCTCCTTTGCGGAAGACCTCTGCTAAACCGCAGCCCGGTCCGGCGTTTGCCGACCTTGTCCGCGATCACCATCGGCCATCCCGATTGCAACGCATCGAGCGCCTGACGCCACGTGTGCGTCACGCGCGTGCACGCGCACCGCACCTATTCGCTGCGGAAAAGAACGAGATCAGGCGGGCTGCAACAGTGCCTTGCGGACGAGGTCCGCGGTATTGCGGGCGCCAAGCTTGCGCATCGCTTCGGCGCGATGGCTCTCGAACGTCCTCGGGCTGATGTTCATCCGCAAGGCGCCTTGCTTGTTGGAGCAACCCTCGCTGATCAGGCTCAGCACCTCGCGCTCGCGCTTAGTCAGCGGCTTCTGGCCGGACTCCGAGGCGAACATCACGCCGGGCGTGTGCCCGGTTTCCTTGGCGCGCCCGGCCTGACCGTGCGTGCGGTCGGACTCGGAAGTAAATCCGGGATGCCTGTCCGACATCTGCTTGACCACGGTGCAGACGCGATCGAGTTGTTGAACCGCGTTGTCGACGACCTGTTGCAGGTAGATGCGATTGCCGGACGCTTCCGCGAGCTGGTCGCTGTGCTGCTTGATTTCGGTCATGTAGAGCAGCAGCGCCGTCAGCGGTCCGTTCAACTGGCGCGCGATCGCAGCTTCCGCTTCTTCCGTGGCGCGTGCCCGCGCGACGGAAAGCTGGATGATTTCAAGGTTGTTTTCGAGCGGCGCGATGGGGTCCATCCACGTTGGAAGGTGCGAATCATCGGCGTGTTGATCTTGCTGCGACATATAAGCAATTTATCGGGTCCCTTGCCGCCGGTCGTTAATTTCTTAACCAGTAAGAATACGGGGAACTCGCGAAATCGACCGGAAGCAGCACTAAAGCGAGGGGTTTTAGAGCTAGATCCATCCTTCACGGCCACAACTCCGTAGTTTTACGGCTCGTAGAAATGCGTTGGCCTCGCGCACCGATCCTTATGGTTCTTTCACATCACTATTTGCTTTTCTAATGAACTCTATTCGATTTTTTATGAGCCCACCGGTCGAACCGCGGCAAACAGCAGCCAGGTCGCAACACAACAGACCGCGCATGACCGACCTATCGCCGGGCATCTTCGCTGAAATGGTCGAGCTGTTTTCGTGAAGCGATGGATCGCACGCCGCCGCGATACGGTTCAGACGCGCGAGAGCCTCAGGAACTTTTCGAGGAAGCGTCCCGAGGCGACCAGCCGGAACCACCAACATGCGATCCGCCGCGTTGTCATGCACCGTCGTTAACGCCGGTTCGATCGTCCGCGTGTGAATTGCTTCACAATGACCCGTAGAATCACCGTGATCGCAGGCGAAACCACGACGAGTCGATCGCCGGCTCCGCAACCGTCCAAATGAGACGAAATTGACGGCAGATCAGCCGAGGCGGCTGATCTGTTCCTCGGTCACGACGCGCTCGACGTTCTCGGTCTTGCTCTTGATGCGATAGCGCGGGCGGCCGTCGGACTCGATCGGCAGGCAGGTAACGATGGTGTAGATGCTTCGCTCCTTGACGGTGGCGCGGCCCTGCGGCCCCTGCAGCTGGTGGTGCACGTCGTCATTGATTGCGTAGTTGTGGGCCATCGCCTGTCTTCCCGTTGAAAAAAGGCTTGTAGTCTCAACGGCCTCGCAAGGCAACCCATCGTTGGCAGGGAACCGCCGCGCCGATACGCATAGCCCGGCCACCCCGGGCCGTCAGGCCGCCAAAAGCGCCTTTCGCCGGGCCACCCGGCCGATCGATTCGTTAACGGCGGTACCTGCCAGGGCCCCATCCCGCACCGATTGCGCGACGGATTGCGCGATGGCGGCCATTTCCTGCTCCTGGTCGAACAGGTTGTTGCCGATGCAGAGCATGTCGATACCGGCCTTCAGCGACCGGAGGCTGGCTTCTTTGGTGCCGAGCGCCTTCTGCAGTCCCTGCATCTGCATGTCGTCGGTGATCAGCAGCGTCTCCGGAAGCCGCCGGCGCAACCGGCTGAGCCCCGCCGCGGACAGCGTCATCGGATTGTCGGGGTCCCACTGCCGGACGACGGCGTGACTGACCAGCACGGCATCGCCGAACATCCTCGGCGCCAGCGCATAGAACAGCTCTTCCTGCTCGGCACGTAAACTATCCGAGATATCCATGAACTCCTGGTGCGAGTCCACCACCGCGCCGCCGATGCCGGGGAAATGCTTCAGGCACAGCCCGATACCGGCCGCGCGCGCGACCTCGCTCACCAGCAGCGCGTTGGCCTCGACCTCGCCGATATCGGCGGAATAGGAACGCTTGATCTTGCCGATGTTGGGGTTCTCGGGATTGTAATCGACGTCGATCACGGGCGCGAAGTCGTAATCAATGCCGAGGCGCCGCATCTCGGCGAAACTAGCGGCGAGTATTTCCCGCTTCTCATTCGTGGCCAGCCGATTGAATTCCTTCGCACTCGGCAGCGGCTTGAACCCCCTGCCTTCCTTCAGCCGCCGCACCAGCCCGCCTTCCTGGTCGATGAACACCAGTGGATGCGATGGCAGCCGCGAAATCTCCTCGCAGAGCAGCCGCACCTGCTCCGGTGAATCGATGTTGTTGTCGTATAGTTTCGTCTGGCAGGAAT
This sequence comes from Bradyrhizobium sp., assembly GCA_050726155.1. Taxonomy (GTDB): domain Bacteria; phylum Pseudomonadota; class Alphaproteobacteria; order Rhizobiales; family Xanthobacteraceae; genus Bradyrhizobium. The sequence goes on along the minus strand of JBOHIT010000061.1, from coordinate 14,007 downwards.
AGTCGAACAGGATCACGCCGCCGAGCCCGTAACGGCCGGCGAATTCCTTCAACCACGCCGGAATGGTCTTGCCGAAGAATCCGAGGATGAAGAGCTCGCCGACGGACATGGTAGACTTCGCCATGCAATTGCGCGGCACCGGAGCGTGCCAGGTCTCGACATAGCATGCGGGGCCGCGGTCAACATAGCGTTGCGATTCCGGTATGATAAAATGATTGCCGAGATCAGGACAGGGACGGCCGAGACGGATCATGACTGCACCCAGCAATTCGCAAATGGCGCGATATCGCCACTGGCTCCGGGATCAACGCGGGCTGAGCTTCTCTGGCTATGAGGAGCTGCGGCAATGGTCGGTCAGCGACATCGACGCGTTCTGGCAAAGCATCTGGGACTATTTTGACCTGCAATCGCCGACGCCGCACCGCGCCGTGCTCGCGCAACGCAAGATGCCGGGCGCGGTCTGGTTCCCCGGCGCCACCGTGAACTATGCGCGCCAAGTGCTGCGGCATGTCGCGGCGGCGGATGCCGCCGGCATGCCGGCGATCGTCAGCAGCGGTGAAGACGGCGTCCTGCGGGAGACAAGCTGGCCGGAATTGCGCCGCAAGGTTGCGGCACTTGCGATCCATCTGAGGGCGCACGGCGTCCGCTCCGGTGATCGCGTCGCCGCCTATCTTCCCAACATTCCCGAGACGATCATCGCCTTTCTCGCCACCGCGAGCATCGGCGCGATCTGGAGCGTCTGTGCCCCCGACATGGCGGCGCCGGCCGTGATCGACCGCTTCAAGCAGATCGAGCCGAAGGTTTTGATCGCGTGCGACGGCGTGACCTATGCCGGACGAAAGCACGACCGGCGTCAGGCGATCGACGAGTTACGCCGGTCGCTGCCGACGGTGGAGCACTGCATCATCCATAGCGACGGAGCGGTGCCTACAGCAGCCTCGGACGCACGGCTGGCAAATATCCTGTCGGCGACGGGGGCCGAGATCGACGCCTTCGAACCGGCATGGCTGCCGTTCGACCATCCGCTGTGGATCGTCTATTCGAGCGGCACCACCGGTCTCCCCAAGCCGATCGTGCACGGCCATGGCGGCGTCATCATCGTGGCGCTGCCGCTGAACGTTCTGCACAACGACATCGGATGTAGCTATCAGCCGGCGTCACTGGGAGAGCGCTACCATTGGTACAGTTCAACTGGCTGGATCATGTGGAACTGCCAGGTCGCGGGCCTCTTGAACGGTACGACCTGCTGCATCTTTGACGGCAGCCCCGGCGGCTCGAAGGAAAATCCGGACTGGTCGACGCTGTGGCGGTTCGTCTCAAAAGCCCGCGCAACGTTCTTCGGCGCGGGTGCGGCCTTCTTCGCCAGTTGCACCAAGGTCGATATCGATCTCGCGAATGCCGGCGATTTGTCGAAGCTGCGCGCACTCGGCTCGACGGGATCGCCGCTCTCTGGCGATACCCAGCAATGGTTCAACGACCGCTTCGCGCGCCTTGCCGAAGGGAACCACACCCCCGCGCATGCCGACATGTGGTGGGCCAACATGTCCGGCGGTACCGACTTCGCCGGCGCCTTCATCGGCGCGACCCGCGAATTGCCTCAGACGCCGGGCTTGATGCAGTGCCGCCTGCTGGGGGCCGCCGTCGAAGCCTTCGACGAACAGGGCCGCGCCGTGATCGAGGCAGTCGGCGAACTCGTCTGCACCGAGCCGCTGCCGTCGATGCCGCTGCGGTTCTGGAACGATGAAGGCGACCAGCGTTATCGTGCGAGCTATTTCGAAACCTATCCGGACAATTTCAACGGCAGCGGCCGCGGCCCGGTCTGGCGTCACGGCGACTGGCTGAAAATCAACGCCGACGGATCCTGCGTGATCTACGGCCGCAGCGATGCGACCATCAACCGGCATGGCCTGCGGATGGGAACCAGCGAGCTCTATTCGGCGATCGAGGCCTTGCCGGAAGTATTGGACTCGATGGTCGTCGACCTCGAATATCTCGGCCGCGAAAGCTATATGCCGCTGTTCGTAGTCCTGCGCGAAGGAATCGCGCTGGATGGCGCGATGCGCACCCGGATCAACAGCGCGATCGAAGCCGGACTATCGCGCCGGTTTCTGCCGAACGAGATCATCGCCGTGCCCGATATCCCACGCACGCTGTCCGGCAAGAAACAGGAACTGCCGATCAAGAAGCTACTGCTCGGTCACGCCATCGAGAAAGTCATCAACCGGGACGCGATGGCGAACCCCGGTTGTCTCGATTGGTATGTCGCGTTCGCGGAACAGCATCGCCGGAGGGATGCCGGGACGGCGTGAGCGGAGAGCCGCGATGATCTCTCGTGGAGACAACTTGACCGTCATTGTGTGACGCGACGCGACGTCGCAAATCATTCGTCGAGCCTACATAAATATCATTATTGCTGAGTTTGAGAAAATAGACGTACACGGTGCGAGTCTACCTGCGCTCCTTCGGGAGACACCCTTCGCCCTGCGGTCTCCGGGTGGCCTGCCACCCGAAGCCCGTCAGGGCGCAGGGTGGCGGAGAGGGAGGGATTCGAACCCCCGATAGGCTTGCACCTATGCCGCATTTCGAGTGCGGTGCATTCGACCACTCTGCCACCTCTCCAGGCGCCATTTTGGGGTGATTCCTCGACCCGCGGTCGGGGCGTGTTCTAGGCGAGGACGGCGGGCCAGACAAGGCGCGGGGGCAAGATTTCCGCAGGCCCCCAAGACGGAGCTGAGACGGCAAAAAGGAGCCGAAAAATGCAGCATTTGACGGTTCGGGCCAACGATGCCGCGTTCCACGTCGCCCGTATTGGTCGCGGCCCGCCGCTATTATTGCTGCATGGCTGGCCCGAATTCTGGCTGACCTGGGAGCCTGTGATGGCGCGGCTGGCGGATCGCTTCACGCTCTATGCGCCCGACCTGCGCGGCTTCGGCGACAGCGACAAGCCCGATGGACCGCATGGTCCCGACGCGCATGCCGCTGACATGCTGGCGTTGATCGATGCGCTCGGCCTCAAGCAGGCCGGCATCGTCGGCCACGACGTCGGCGGTGGCCTGATGCAGCCGCTGGCGCGCACGGCACCCGCGCGCATTGCCGGATTATTCTTTTTCGACTTCGTCCATCCCGGTATCGGGCCGCGGATGGCGGAGCCGGACCGGCTGAACAACATCTGGTACCAGTCGTTCAACCAGCTGGACATCGCGCCGATACTGATCGGCGCGACACGCGAAAGCTGCCGCGCTTATTTCGGCTATCTGCTGAAGCACTGGAGCCATCGCAAGCACGCCTTCGACGATGTGCTCGAAGCATTCGTCGACAATTTCCTCAAAGACGGCAATCTCGCCGGCGGTTTTACGTATTATCGGGGCGCCCATGCCGGGCGCATCCGGATGTTGAACGGCGAAGCTCCGAGGCTAAAGCCGATCGGCCTGCCGACCTGCGTTCGCTGGGCCGAACACGACCCGCTGTTTCCGTATGCGTGGACCGACCGGCTCGGCGAGACGTTTTCAAATCTCGATCTCGCGATGTTTCCGAACGTCGGTCACTTCGCGCATCGCGAGGATCCCGGTCGCGCGGCAGCCGAGATCGCGGCATTCTTCAAACGCATCGAATGGGGCTGAGTGGAACTAGAGCGTTTTCGAGCGAAGCGGGCACCGGTTCGCGTAGCAATCAAGCTTGCGCAGATTGCGTAGATTTATCTGCGGTAGAAAACGCGTCAAACCAAGAAGCTGGAATCGAGATAAAGGTGGGGCCGCCAGACGCGACAAAACACTGGCGGCCCCGTGCCGCTTCGTTGAAATTCTGGCCGGGAAGTGCGGCTTCGCCGGTCAGCTGGAGCGACGATGTGACGGTAGCGGCGCGTGCGGAAAGGGCAACGCGATCCCGGTCTTAACCTAACCGATCAACCTTACCTCGCGCGATGGAACTCGCATCGCGCACCGGGGAAATACGGAACCGTCATTTCGACCCCTTGTTTTATAGCATTTCCTCAACGTCGACCGCTTCAAACGTCACGCGAACGCGCTTCTCAATCTTTACCCTTCTTCGCTTTCTTGTCGTCCTTGTCGTCATCGCCCTTGTCTTTGGCTTTCTTGTCCTTGCCGCTTTCCTTAGCTCGATTGGTGAAGCGCGCATTGCCGAGGCCGGTGCCGATGGTCAGCACGCCCCAGCGCTCGACATCCTGCATGTAGGGGATTTCGGAGAGCCCCTGCACGACGCCGTCATTGTGCATCAGCACGGCGGTGTCGTGATCGCCGATTACCGGTATCGCCTCGACCAGACTGGCCGGCAGATTGAATTTGCTGCTCTCCCAGTTGCCCGGCAGGTTTTGTGCGCCCTTCTCGATCGAACCATCCGCGTTGATGACGCCGGGACAGGCGATGCCGATGAACGGCGCCAGCTTGTGGCCCTCGGTCCCAGCCGCGGCGATCAGATCCTTCAGCATCTTGACCAGCCGCTTCACCGCGCCTTCGCGCGTCGGGTCATCATCGGCATGCCGCCACAGTTCGGACTTCCACACCTCGGCCTTGGACAGGTCGGGCGCCTTCTTCCAGCGCGTCTCGACCACGCCGCAACGGATGTTGGTGCCGCCGATATCGACGGCGAGGATGCTGTCGTAGCCTTCGAAAATCCACGACGGCGCCAGATGCAGCGTGCCGATCAGGCCGGCGTCGTCGGGGTGAAAGCGGATCGGCACCAGGTCGACCTCGAAATCCCCGGCCTTGAGCAGGAGGTCGGTGCGGGCGATGGCGAGCTCGCCGACCCGGCTTTGCCGGAAGCCGCCGCCAACCACGATGCGCTCGGTGTCGGCCCAGGCCTTGGTCTTGAGAAAGCGCCCCGTCACATAGGCCAATTCCCCGGCGAATTCCTCGATCGCGCCATGTACCAGCGCCGCGGCGGCAACGTCGTCGCCCACCAGCACCTCGTCGAGCTCGCTCTTGGCAATGTCGTCGGTGGATTTCTTGCCCAGGGGATCGTCGCCGTTCTCCTTCAACGGCTTGCGCAGCGTATCCAGTATCTTGCGAAACGCACCCTTGCTGGCGCGGTCGCCGAGAAAGCCCTCATCGTCCTTCAGCTCGATATTGAAACTATCAACCTCCACGGACGGCAGCCGGGTAGCACCGTGGTGGGCGATACCCGTTGTCGTGACGATGTCATCTGCCATTTTAGCCCCTGCCCAGCCGGATTTCAGGACATAACGGGCGGGGAACCCATTGGTTTCATTGGGGGCGAATGGCGAGTAGCGAATGGCGAATGGAAAGTAGACTTGCCCCATTCGCTATTCGCCACTCCCTATTCGCCCTTTTCGCCCCCAAATCCCTCATTTTGGGCCGGTTTTGGGGCTCCTTTGCCTTGACTCACGGCACTTTGCGGCTATAAGTCCCGGCATCCGGCGCGGGATTTCTCGCGCCGCTTGTTTTTGCGCGATTTTGAGGGTTTACGCCCCGGCCGCGCGAAAATCGTACCCATAACGACTGACCAAAAAGCCGACCCGGATATGTCCCTGTTGGGATCAAGTCCGAGGCCGGGATCGAACACGAAGGAATAAAACGATGTTCGCAGTCATCAAAACCGGCGGCCGGCAATACCGCGTCGTTCCGAATGATGTACTCGAGATAGGCAAGATCGCCGGCGATGTCGGCACGATCGTGCAGCTTGGCGAAGTTCTGGTGCTCGGCGGTGACACGCCGGTGCTGGGTGTCCCCACGGTGGCGGGTGCTTCGGTTGCGGCAGAAGTGCTGGACCACAAGCGCGGCCCCAAGGTGATCGCGTTCAAGAAGCGCCGCCGCAAGAATTCGCGCCGCAAGCGCGGCTATCGCGACGAGATCACGGTGCTTCGCATCACCGAGATCCTGGCCGACAACGCCAAGCCTTCGATCGGCCCGCGGCCGAAGCGTGAAAAGGTTGTTGCGGCGCCCACCGAAGACGGCGACGACGCACCGGCGGCCAGGAAGAAGGCGCCCGCCAAGAAGGCGGCGGCGAAGCCCGCGGCAAAGAAGGCTCCGGCCAAGAAGGCCGCTGCCAAGAAGTGATCGGCACGCATCGAAATTTGATGCGTGACAAAAAGTGAAATGATTCCGTCAAGGAATTGATCTAGAGATTGATGGAAGTTGGAGACGGGCTATGGCTCACAAAAAAGCAGGCGGTTCTTCCCGGAACGGGCGCGATTCAGCAGGCAAGCGCCTTGGCATCAAGGCGTTTGGCGGCGAGCGCGTGATTCCCGGCAACATCATCGCGCGTCAGCGCGGCACCACCTGGCATCCCGGCCTTAATGTCGGCATGGGCACGGACCATACTCTCTTCGCCAAGGTCGAGGGTCATGTCGAGTTCCGCGCAAAAGCCAATGGCCGCACTTTCGTATCGGTTGTTCCGATGGCGGAGGCGGCCGAATAGACGGTAGACAACATGAGTCTGCCGGGTCCTGTTGAACCGGCAGAGTCAAAAAGGGCTCCAAGGGGAGGCGGGAAACCGGCCTCCCTTTTTGTTTGCGCAAGTTTCTTGCTGCGCAAATTTCGCACTTCTGGAGCCCCGACATGTTGCAGGACATCCCGACCCCGACATTGCGTGAAGCCAGTCCCTGCCTCCTCGAGACCGATCGGCTGACCTTGCGGCGGCCGACGCTCGCGGACGTAAAAGCCATTGCGCATCTCGCCAATGACCGCCGGATCGCGGAAAACAGCCGCCGCCTGCCGCATCCCTACTCGCAGGATCACGCCGTCGAATTCGTGCGGGCGCTGGCCGGCGACATCCGAGCCACCGTGTTCCTGATCGAAAGCAATCATTCGCCGCTCGGCATGGTCGGCATCGACTGGCGTGAGCAGGACGCGCCGGAACTCGGCTATTGGCTGGGCGTCGCCCATTGGGGTCAAGGCTTTGGCACCGAAGCCGCGCGCGCGGTGATCGACTTCTTCTTCGAGGAATTCGATGCCGAGCACGTGATGTCGGGGGCGCGCGTCGCCAATCCCTCCTCGCGCAACATCCTGGAGAAATGCGGCTTCCAGTGGAGTGGCGTCGAACTGCATCGCTTCGAAGCGCTGGGATCGTCGACCCCGGTCGACCGTTTTCGCCTCTCGCGCGGGGTGTGGTCGTCGCTGAAGAACTGGAGCAGTTCGACGAGAAGGTAGTTTTTCGTCATTGCGAGGAGCCAACGGGTCGCGCGAATGCGCGCCCGATGATAAACTCCGCGACGAAGCAATCCATCTTTCCGCGGAAGCATGGATTGCTTCGCTTCGCTCGCAATGACGGATGCGCCTATCACACCGGCGGATTGACCACTGTCTCCTGACGCCCCAGCTTCTGCTCGCGCAGGAAAATATAAAGCCCGGCGCCGATGATGATGGCGGAGCCGATGATGGTCGCCAGCGACGGCACGTCGCCGAACACCGCAAAGCCGAAGATCACCGCCCAGACGATCATCGAATATTGATACGGCACCACGACGCTGGCCGGCGCCAGTTTCAGCGAACGGTTGACGCACAACAGCGCGCAGACCGAAATGATCCCCGCCGCCGCGAACAGGCCGAGACTGCCGAGCGACGGCGTCACCCAGCCGATCGGCGACATCAGCGCGCCGAGCAGGAAGGTGCCGCCGAATTGCGACGACGCCAGCACGATATCCGGCGTTGCCCGCAGCGAGCGCGTGATCAGCATCAGCAAGGCAAAGGAGAGACTGCCGCCGAGCGCGATCATCGCGGGCCAGCTCACGGTCTGCGCCGACGGCCGCAGCGCGATCAGCACACCGCAAAATCCGATCAGGATCGCGGTCCAGCGTCGCCAGCCGACGCGTTCGCCCAGCATCAGCCCTGACAGCGCGGTGACGAAGATCGGCGCCGCCAGATAATAGGTGATGACGTCGGCGAGCGGCAGATAGACGGTCGCGATAAAGAACGCGGCGACTTCCATCGTCGACAGCGTGACCCGGAGCAGTTGCAGCCAGGGCCGTTCGAGCCGGGTGAATTCGGCGCGCTGCTTCCAGATCATCGGCAGCAGCACCAACAGCGCCGCGCAGGCGCGCAGCCACAGCAATTGCCCGACCGAATAGGTCGCGACCATGAACTTGCCGAGCGCGTCGCCGAACGAGAACATGAAGATCGACAGCAGCATCAATCCGATGCCGGCCAGCCGCGCCGAACGCTCGTCATAGCTGGAGAGATTTGCGAACAGGGGCATTTCCTTTGGTGCCGGGCTTGCGCCGGTCTTTCTTTGAGTATTCTTGGTGCGTCGCTGTTTTAAAGACGCAGATGCCGGGGATGTCCAGAGCATCGGCGACGCACCGCAGGCCCCGGACACAAAATCGCGAAAACAACCCCATGCAAAGATAGAATGGGCCGGCTCGCGGCCGTCGAATTGAACCAATTGTCGCAGCCTGAGCGCTGCGCTACCGGTATCCTGTCAACCGTCCCGAATCCGCAGGAACCAGCCATGACCGAGTTCGACCCCGCAGAGCACCGCATGGTCAGCGAACAGCGCTGGTTCGAGGATTTCGTACTCGGCGAGCGCTTCGTGATCCCGAGCCGGACCCAGACCTCGGCGGTGTTCGCCGCGTTCCAGACCGCGAGCGGCGATACCCATCCGATCCATTACGACGTCGAATATTGCCGCAGCCGCGGCATGCCGGACCTGCTCGCGCATGGTTTCCAGACCCTGGTCCATACCGCGCCGGGCGCCGGGCTGTTTCCCTACATCGTCGAGGAGTCGCTGATCGGGTTTCTCGAACAGTCGAGCCGGTTTTTGAAACCGGTCTATGCCGGCGACACCCTCTACCCCGCGCTCGAAGTCACCGAGCTCGTACCCGGCCGTACCACCGGCGTGGTGACGCTGTGCTCGACCGTCTTCAACCAGCGCAAGGAGCTGGTGCTGGAAGGCATGCAGAAGTTTTTGATCCGCAAGCGGGCGGGGTCATGAGTTCGAGGAATATTACAGCCACTCCTGCTTGGCGTCGTACAGAAGTCCCGCGCTGGCATTCGTCGGGTCCACGATCGACTTGCACTTCTTCAGAATCTCGAGCGTCCTGACCGCCAGCTGCCGCCCGGCCTTGCTGTCCGACGGATAGTGCAATCCTAGTACTTCGCGATTGCGAGCAATTCGCGCCGCCATCTGCTGCAACGGCGATATCCCGGCCAAAGGCGGCGGCGGATTATCCGGGGCATCCACGTTCGGCAAGCTCGCAGCCGTGGGCATAACCTCCGCCAGAATCAGCGCGATGAGAAAGGACTCGGTCGCGTGCCCGCTCGGAAACGCGGGATGACCGGGCACTTCGATCGGCGGCAGCAGGGCCGGCAAATATTGCGACGGCCTCGGTCGGTTGAAGTATTTCTTGTACTGCATCACCTGAAACTGTCCGATGACTGCGGCAATCACGACCAGCAGATAGGTCGCCGGCACGGATTTCGCATTGCACATCAGGATGCCGCTAAACCACGCCCAGGGATTGGTACGTTGCACCAGCGCTTCCGTCATGACGCCGGGGCGATACTCGATCAGGGTGACCAGCTCCTTCAGCTCCTTGTCGAAATCCGCCGCGTTGGGGATGAATGCCGCCAGTTCATTGTGAAGCTGATTCCAGGCGGGCTTTCCCGCGGTGTCCATCACCTGGACGAACTCGCCGAGAATCGTGATCGCAATCAGTTTTGCTTCCCAATATTTGCGCGGGAAGCCGGTCGGAGCGGCAACGACCCATTGCGACTGAAAATCCGCCGGCGGCCATTTGTAGCCGTGAAACCAGTCCTCCCGGATTCCGTTCTGGTCGTCCACCGTTCGCAGCGCCGGTGAAACGCCAATGGGGCGCACGCGCCCGCCGCCTCGTGCGGAAGCGGCACTGGTGCTGAAGTCAAAATCGAAATCGAAATCAAAGTCGAAGTCGAAGTCCGCCGATCCGATTCCACCTGTCATCGCGACCCCCTCTGCTCGCCTCGTGATGAGGCGTTGTTAGTTAGGCAGACCAGCCTTATTCAGATGATCAATGTATTTTTCCTTGAGTTCTCGAACCTGAAAGGGCTGGAGAGTGCGCTCGAAGATACTTAGACGGAAGGTCGGATCCAATTCCAGGAACTTCCTGCCTACCTCTTGAGCCTCTTCGACACGACCGAGCGCTGCCAGTCCGGCAGCGAGATATCTAAGGTTCGCCGTATGGCGCGGACTTTCGTTGGCGCCCATCGACGCCCACTTTACCGCTTCCACATAATTGCCGGCGGCATAATAAGCCAACCCCAAAAGGCTGTAGTAATAAAACAGGCTTCGATCCAGCGGCGACAATCGCAATGCATGCTCGGCATTCCTGATCGCTTCTTCGCTGCGTCCGATGTAACTCAGCGTTGGACTCGACAGCAGCCAGGCGAGCGAATGGTTCGGACAAACCGCAAGTGCCCGCTGGAAATAAACCAGGGCGCTGTCATAGTCGTGGGCGAGAAACGACTTCAGGTGACCATAGGTCGAGAGCGCAAGCGCATTCTGGCCATCGAGTTCGATCGCCTTACCCGCGAGTTCAAGTGCCTTGGCGCGATCGGCCTCGGGATTGGCGGACCAGCTTTGTCCTACCCACAAACCGTACCAGCGCGCCGCCCATGCGACCGGCATAGCGAACTCGGGATCCTCCTCCATTGCCTTCAGCAGATAGTCTCGTGCCTGCAGGAAAGTGTTCTTGTCGAGGCTATGCATGATATGCAGCGCGCGCAGCGTGCAATCGTAGGATGAGAAGTTCTCCGGTTTTTTCCTCATCGCAGTGCGCAATTCTGCCGCACGCACGTTCGGCGCGATGCCTGCAACGATCCTGGTAACGATCCGATCCTGCACATCGAACAGCTCATTCGGCGCAAGCTCCGACTTTTCTCCCCACAATGTCGCGCCGGTGTTGGCATCGCAGAGTTCGACCGATACCCGCACCAGCCGTTCGGACCTTCGCAGGCTGCCGCTCAGAATGTAGCGGACCCCGAACATCCGACCGACCTCGCGCGGATCAGGCTGACGCCCCCGATAGGCGAGGGTCGACCCGCGCGAAATCACCACAAGTTCGCGCAATCCGGCCAAAGAAAGTGTGATATCCTCCACACATCCATCACAAAAATAATCGTCTGCGGGATTGCCGCCGATGTTCTCCAGCGGCAGGACCGCGATCGACGGCAATTTTGCTACCGTTCGAACATGCGGCACTGCGATCTGCTGGTTTTTGGCTTCGAGTTCGAAGGCCCGCACCGGCGCCTCGAAGTTCTTCAAGTCCAGCAGACCGAGATCGCGCATTTCCGCATCAATGCTGCCGCGCACGAGATCGTGAACTACCTCGGACAGAACGATGCCGCCCGCCGGAGCGTGCTCCTGAAGCCGTGCGGCCACGTTCACGCCATCGCCGAACACGTCGGTTTCGGTCGTGATGATGTCGCCGACATGAACGGCAATACGCAGCGCGATGGGAGGAAGCGGATCATCCGCGCCTTGCATCTGCACCGCCTGCTGCACGTCGATCGCCCACTTCACGGCATCGAACGCGCTCGGGAATTCGGCCAAAACGCCGTCGCCAGTCGATTTTACCACCCTGCCGCGATGCTGCGCCGACTGCGGATGCACGATCCTGCCGAGGATAGCCATCCAGCGCTGATGGGTACGCGTTTCGTCGCGCGCCATGAGGATCGAGTAGCCGACGATGTCGACAAAAGCGATTGCCACAAGCCGGCGATCCATATGCGGAACGCTATCGCCATTGGATGGGCAACTGGGCATCAATCTGCACCATGCGCATTATTGTTTGTCCGGCGGGCTATTTTGCTATTATGCTCCCCCCGATTGCAAGGTCCAGTTTTGACGTAGGGCAAGCCTAGAGCGCTGCCGAGCCGCAAACCGGAGCGACCGAAAATGACGCAGGACCCGATCAGGCATTACGTGGTCGTAAAGGCCCGCGGCGAGGGCGTTAAGCCCGAGGATTTCAACTCGGATTCCGACGAGGCTCGCAGAGAGGCCGCGACCCGTCTTGCGTTTCTGCTGTTCGGGCAAACGATCGACAAGCCGCCGTTTGAGGTCCGGGCAATCCCTTCCAATGACGTCTTTTCCGGACACAGACGACCGAAGCGGAGGCCCAAAACACCCGAAATCGTCGTGGCACTGGACGTAACAGGCAGCGATAAGCAATCCGCGACCGACGTGGTTAACGACATCATCAAGGCGGTCGAGCAGAAGCCAAAGGTATTTACGGGCGACAGCCCCGACCTGCTATTCGCCACCTCGGACCACTGGTGTATGGGCGACGCATCGGATTCGATTTTCGCCAACCGGACAGCGGCACAACGCGTGCTCGGCGTTGATTATCTGCACAAGCAAGCCTCCACGACCGGGCAAGGCGTCAATGTCGTCATTGTCGATCAGGGTCTCGACAAGCAAGCCTTGGGCAACCGGTATGGCGATGGATGGCATGTCGGAAGTGCCAAACCCGGATCGCCTGAACCGCATCCGGGCTCCGTGCGGCGATCTCACGGAATGATGATCGCCCACAACATCCTCCAGGTAGCTCCCCAGGCCACGCTGTTCGATCTGCCGTTGGCGCCGACGAAGATCTCGAACATTCATGCCTTCCTTAGCCTTGCCGACGCCGCCTACCGCAAGATGCTGATCGACATCAGCCTTTGGCGAGTGACGAAATATCCGGGACCGTGGATCCTGGTGAATCCCTGGGGAATCTACGATCGCCGATCGGAATATCCGCTCGGGTGCTACACCGAGAACCCCAACAATCCTTTCAACATACTCGTTGCAGGTGCTGTCTTGCTGGGCATCGATGTCGTGTTCGCGGCTGGCAATTGCGGTCAATTCTGTCCGGACAAGCGCTGCGGCGGGCTGGATCGCGGCCCATCGCGCAGCATCTGGGGCGCCAATTCGCTCGACCCCGTGATCACCGCCGGCGCCGTTCGCGCCGACGACATGTGGCTCGGATATTCCTCACAGGGCCCGGGTCAGCCCAGGCTCGGGGCGGACAAGCCTGACCTGTGCGCCACCAGCCAGTTTCGCGAGGACGATGACGCTTTCAGCGTCAATACTGGAACGTCGGCTGCGTGCGGCCTGACCGCCGGAATTGTTGCGGCCCTGCGGAGCCGATGGGACAGCGCGACGGTCTCGCCACATCATCTGAAGCAGGCGCTGAACCGAACGGCCAGAAAGCCGGTTGGAATACCCTGGACCAACGAGCTCAAGCACCGGCTGGGACACGGGGTGCTGGACGCAAGAGCCGCGTTTGAGGCGCTGGAGAATCAATATCCGTGAGCCGCGCGGACCAACTCCGCATCCCGTCGTGCCCAACCAGCGTAAACGCCCGCCAGGCTCAATCGATCACGTCATCGGCGGTCGCCAGCAGCGTCCGCGACAGCTCGATGCCGAGCGCGCTCGCCGTCTTGCGGTTGATCACGAGTTCGAACTTGGTCGCCTGCTGGACCGGCAGATCGGCGGGCTTCTCGCCTTTGAGCACCCGGGCGACATAATTGCCCGTAAGCTCCATGACATTGAAATAATCCGATCCGTAACTCGCGAGCCCCCCTGCTTCGGCATAGTCGCGCACGTCGAAGATGGTCGGCAGCTTGCGCCGCAGCGCCAGCGCCGCGATACGCGCGCGATGGACGTAGAAGAAGCCCTCCGGGCCGAAGATCACGCCACAACCGGGCTGTTGCGGGATGCTGGCGAACGCGGCGTCGATCTCCTCCGGCGTCTCGGCCTTGAGCACCTCGATTCCGAGGCCGAGGCTTGCCGCCGCACTTTGCAATTCCGCGACATAGGGTGCTGCCAGCTCCGAGCCTGGCTTCACCAGCGTAAAGTAACGGGTCAGACCCGGCACCAGTTCGCGAAACAGCCCGAGCCGTTTGGCTGCAAGCTCCGCGTTCAATGAGGCGATGCCGGTTGCGTTGCCGCCCGGCCGATTGAGGCTTGCCACCAGACCGAGCGCCACCGGATCGGTGCCGGACGAGAACACGATCGGGACGGTCGAGGTCGCAGTCTTGGCGGCGACCGCTGCCGCCGTGCTGCCCGGAGTTACGA
>JBOHIT010000060.1:0-6203 GCA_050726155.1 Bradyrhizobium sp. | reverse complement strand
TGGCTGGTCCGCGCGCTCGATCAGCGCGCCCGCACGATTCTGAAGGTCGCGACCGAAATCGTGCGCCAGCAGGACGGCTTCTTTACCCACGGCGTGGCGCATCTTCGGCCGCTGAACCTCAAGGCGGTGGCGGATGCGATCCAGATGCACGAATCGACGGTGTCGCGGGTTACCGCCAACAAATACATGGCGACCAATCGCGGCAGCTTTGAACTAAAGTATTTCTTCACCGCCTCGATCGCCTCGGCCGACGGCGGCGAAGCCCACTCGGCGGAAGCTGTCCGCCACCACATCAAGCAATTGATCGACGCGGAAGCGCCGGCGGCGATCCTTTCCGATGACACGATCGTGGAACGATTGCGCGAGTCGGGCATTGATATTGCCCGCCGCACCGTCGCGAAGTACCGCGAAGCGATGCGTATTCCTTCCTCGGTGCAGCGCCGCCGTGACAAACAAAGCATGCTTGGTAATGCACTTTCAGCCCCTGCCACTTCCTCCGACCGGTCCCGCGATACGGCGCCGGCCTGATTGCGTTCGCCTCAAATCGCGATAGTGTTGGTCTCCCGCCCGAGTGGTCGAGGCATCAAGCGAGGCATCAAATGACCCTTCGAATCTCCGGGAAAAGCATCAGCGTCGGCGAAGCGCTTCGTGCGCGCGTCAGCGAGCGCACCGACGAGGTGCTGCGAAAATATTTCGACGGCAATTACTCCGGCCACATCACCTTGAGCAAGGACGGCTTCGGCTTCCGCACCGATTGCTCGCTGCATCTCGACTCCGGCATCACGCTGGAAGCCGATTCGAACGCCACCGACGCCTATGCCAGCGCCGACCAGGCGCTGCTGATGATCGAAAAGCGGCTGCGCCGCTACAAGAGCCGGCTGAAGGATCGCTCGGCCCGCAAGACCTACGCGGCTTCCATGGCGATCGCCGAATTGAACGGCGCCGGTCTCGACGCGCCGAGCTACGTGATCGAGGCCCCGGAGGGCGATGACGAGGTCACCGAATACAGCCCCGTCATCATCGCCGAGGCGACCAAGTCGCTGAAGCGGCTGTCGGTCAGCGAAGCGGTGATGGAGCTGGATCTGACCGGGGCTGCCTGCATCGTGTTTCAGCACGGCTCAAGCGGCCGGGTGAACATCATTTACCGGCGCACGGACGGCAATGTGGGGTGGGTCGACCCCCCGGTGGTTACCCCCTGACATATATGCCTGACAGCATTGACGCCCAAAGCGCACCCTGCTTATGGTCCGCCGCCCCCGGGGATAGGGCGCGGGAACTGGCTCGCGGGAGTTGGCACCGGCCATGCGTTGGAGTAGAAGCCGACAAATCGGGACCCGGTTCTAACCCCGCCTCCCACCTCACCTTCTTGACGCTCACGTTCTAGAACCTATTTCGCACCCCTGACGGTCTACTTCACCTCGGAACGCCCCATGACGATTACCGATCTGGTCGCACCCGAGGCGATACTCCCCGCGTTGAAAGTCATCAGCAAGAAGCAGGCGTTGCAGGAACTGGCGGCGCGCGCGGCGGCCCTGACCGGGCAGAACGAGCGCTCGGTTTTCGAAGTGCTGTTGCAGCGCGAGAAGCTCGGCACCACCGCGGTCGGCTACGGCGTCGCCATCCCGCACGGCAAGCTGCCCAAGCTTGAAAAGCTGTTCGGGTTTTTTGCCCGGCTCGAACGCCCGATCGATTTCGAGGCGATGGATGGCCAGCCGGTCGACCTGGTGTTCCTGCTGCTGGCACCGGAAGGCGCCGGCGCCGACCATCTGAAGGCGCTGGCGCGGATTGCGCGGCTGTTGCGCGATCAGGACGTCGCCAAGAAGCTGCGCGCCTCCCGCGATGCCCAGGCGATCTATTCGGTGCTGGCGCTGCCGCCGGCGAGTGCGGCGTAAGCGCCGACACCCGGCCGATCAAGCCAGCACCCGCGACAAGTACCGGACCGTGCGTTTGCCGTCATGAATGTCAGCGGTACCGACCTCGACAAATCCCAGCGCGGCATGAAAAGCGTCCGATGCCGGATTTGGCGGCTGCATGTTGACCTCGCAGACGACACGATCATGGCCGGCTGCAAGGGCGGCATCGAACAGATCGTCGTAAAGCCTGCGCGCGCAACCGCGGCCCCGCGCGGTGGCAGCGACCACGATGCGGTCGACATAGACAAAGCGCGGATAGCGGGCGCGAAACCAGAGGAAATTCGGGCTGTCGTATTCAGCGCCCTGATCGAACGCCAGCAGGAACGCGTCGAGGTTCCCGATGCGCCGCGCCACAAATGCCTGCGCAACGAGATGCTGCAGCCGCGCCGGTTCGAGCCATGACAATTCGCGGGCATGTTCGTTGTTGAGCGCCAGCAGGGTCTTGCCCAATGATGTGCCCGGCGAGATTTCGTCTGAAGTAACCGGCTGTAATTCCTGATCACTCATGCGGCTCGTCCATAGCTGCGCAACCATACGCTCAAAAAAATACGCGGGCCGGCCCCGTCGGGGGACATGCCCGCGTATTGTAAATTCCCGTCGCGGTCTACACGACCGCTAACAAGCCTGCGTCACCGACACGGAGCGTTAGTGGACGCTCACGGCCTGCAGTTCGTTGCTCCATGCATTGGCGACCGCCGCCTCACGACTGTCGGTCAGCATGATCGGCGTGCCGTCGGCGGCATGCAGGGCGAACAGTTTCAGTCCCGGCGCGATCTTCGGCGCCTGTGGAAACAGTCCCGGCACATCTTCGGAACGGACTTGCTTTACGTAGGCGATGTGGCCCTCACCAAGATGGGCCAGCGCCTCGACAGAAACCTTTTCAGGTTCGAACGTCACACTCACATCACTCATGGTCTCGACTCCTCTATGAGACTAAGCGGTCGAGTCCGCTCCTCGTTCCATTATTCGTGCTCATTGATAGCAATTGTCTTAACGACCCTTTCAGGTTCCGGCCTGGCAAGGTCGATCGACAACAGCCCGTTTTTCAGGTCCGCGCCCAGCACTTGCATCCCCTCCGCCAGCACGAAGGTGCGCTGGAAATGGCGCGCGGCGATGCCGCGATGGATGTATTGCCGGGCCTTGTCGTCCTGCTGGCGGCCCCGGATCACCAACTGGTTTTCCTCAATGGTCACATCGAGTTGATCGCGGGTAAAGCCGGCAACGGCCAGCGTGATGCGCAGCCTTTCGGGCTGCCCATTGCTGCGGTCGCAGCGCTCGATGTTGTAGGGAGGATAGCCGTCGGCGCCTTTGACGACGCGATCGAGCGCACGCTCGATTTCGTCGAACCCAAGCAGGAACGGACTGGATAACGAAGGAACACGAGACATTACAAAGTCCTCTCGAAGCGACTTTGAGGGGCCCTTGCGGCACCCCATTCGACTGGCCGGCGGATTTGCTGCCCGGTCAATGAGCAATATGGGGGTGATTTGGGGAGGGTTCAAGCACCTCCAGGCGCTGCGTAAATCGGCCGCGGCGGGCCTATCCGATGTCATTCCGGGGCGTGCGCAGCACGAACCCGGAATCTCGAGATTCCGGATATGGTCCTTCGGACCATTCCGGAATGACGGGTCAATCGCCGACCCGTTGGCGGCCGTCGGCGGTAAATAGATGCAGCTTGTCGGGCGGTGCCACGGCCCTGATTCGCTCGCCGATGGCCGGCCCGGTGGCACCGGGGATCCGCACGATCACCTCGCCGGGCGGCAATTCGCCGGGGTTGGCGGCCACCGCCTGCGCTTCGTTCTGGCGGGTGCCATAGACGAAGGTTTCGGCCCCCACGTGCTCGATCGCCTCGACGGTGAGGCCAAGTGCCACACCGCCGGCGACGGCCTCGTTTGAGATGACAAAATCCTCGGGCCGGATTCCGAGGATGCCGGCTTCATGGAGACGGCTGTCACCGGCCAATTGCGATTTCAGTTCATCCGACCGCAGCGGCATCAGATTCATCGGCGGCGCGCCGATGAAGGAAGCGACGAAAGTGGTCGCGGGCTTCTGGTAGATGTCGAGCGGGTTGCCGATCTGCTCGACCTGGCCGCCGTTCATCACCACCAGAATGTCGGCCAGCGTCATCGCCTCGAGTTGATCATGGGTGACGTAGATCGCGGTCGTGGAGAGGCGGCGTTGCAGCTTGCGGATCTCGACCCGCATCGCGATGCGCAGCTTGGCGTCGAGGTTCGACAACGGCTCGTCGAACAGAAACACTTTTGGCTGTCGCACGATCGCACGGCCCATCGCCACGCGCTGGCGCTGGCCGCCGGACAATTGCCGCGGTTTGCGCTCGAGCATCGCGCCGAGTTCGAGGATGCGCGCGGCGTCCTCGACGCGGGTCTTGATCTCGGGCTCGGCCATGCCGCGGTTGCGCAGGCCATAGGCCATGTTGTTGTAGACGGTCATATGCGGGTAGAGCGCGTAGTTCTGGAACACCATCGCGATGTCGCGCTCGGCCGGCTCGACCTGGTTGACGATGCGGCCGCCGATATCGATCTCGCCGCCCGATATCGTCTCGAGGCCTGCGACCATGCGCAGCAGCGTGGACTTGCCGCAGCCGGAGGGGCCGACCAGCACGCAGAACTGACCGTCGCCGACGTCGAAATTGATGCCCTTGATGGCCTCGAAGCCACCGGCATAGGTCTTGCGGACGTTGCGCAGCGTTACGTTAGCCATTTACGTTGCTCTGGTTCACCGGCGCTCACTTCCTCATTTTTCGGTCTCGACCAGTCCGCGCACGAACAGGCGCTGCATGAACACGACCACCGCGACCGGCGGCAGCATCGCGAGGATGGCGGTCGCCATCGCCAGCTGCCATTCGGCCAGCTCGTCGGTCGTCGTCAGCATCTTCTTGATGCCGGTGACGATGGTCTGCATCGAATCCTGGGTGGTGATCAGCAAGGGCCACAAATACTGGTTCCAACCATAGATGAACTGGATCACGAACAGGGCCGCGATCGTCGTCACGGACAGCGGCAGCAGCGTATCCCAGAAAAACCGGAACGGACCCGCGCCGTCGATCCGCGAGGCTTCCAGCAGTTCTTCCGGGATCGTCATGAAGAATTGCCGGAACAGCAGTGTCCCGGTGGCGGACGCGATCAACGGCATGATCAGCCCGGCATAGGTGTCGAGCATCTTCAGGTCGGCGACCACCTTGTAGGTCGGGTAGATACGCACTTCGACCGGCAGCATCAGCGTGACAAAGATGATCCAGAACGCGGTCTTGCGGAACGGAAAGCGGAAATACACCACGGCGTAAGCCGACAGGATCGAGATGAATATCTTGCCGAGCGCAATGCCGAGGGCCGAGATGAATGAATTCATCAGCATGTGGCCGACCGGTTCGCGGCTGGTGCGCGAGCCGCCGACGAAGATGGCGCGGTAGTAGTTGTCCAGCGTGTGACTGCCCGGCGTCAACGGCATGTTGCCGCCGACCACGGTCGCGGCGTCATGGGTCGATGCGATCAGCGCCAGATAGACCGGAAAGGCGACGATGAAGACGCCGAGCGTCAGGATCGCGTAGGCGATGACATCGTTCCAGGGGCGGTGCTCGACCATTAGTACTGCACCTTGCGCTCGACATATTTGAACTGCACCGCGGTCAGCGCGATCACGATCACCATCAGCACCACTGATTGCGCTGCCGAGCCGCCGAGATCACCGCCGAGGCGCCCGTCGGCAAACACCTTGTAGACCATCGTGGTGGTGGCGCCGGCCGGGCCGCCGCCGGTCACGGCATCGATGATGCCGAAGGTGTCGAAGAAGACGTAGACGACGTTGACGACCAGCAGAAAGAATGTCGTCGGCGACAGCAGCGGAAACACGATGGTCCAGAACCGTCGCATCGGGCCGGCGCCGTCGATCGCGCCGGCTTCCAGCACGCTCTTGGGGATCGATTGCAGGCCCGCCAGGAAGAACAGGAAATTATAGGAGATCTGCTTCCACACCGCGGCCATGACAACCAGGATCATGGCGTGGTTGCCGTTCAGCAGCGGATTCCAGTCGAAATTCATCCAGCGCAGCGGCCGCGCCAGCGTCCCGAGCGTCGGATGGAACATGAAGATCCACAACACGCCGGCGACCGCGGGCGCCACCGCATAGGGCCAGATCATCAGCGTCTTGTAGGCGCCTGCGGCTTTCAGGTTCTTGTCGGCCTGGGTCGCGAACAGCAGGGCAATGGAGAGCGACAGCGCCGCGACCAGCGAAGAGAACACCAGCGTCGTCAGCATCGATTTGTAATAGCCG
>JBOHIT010000059.1:0-9911 GCA_050726155.1 Bradyrhizobium sp. | reverse complement strand
GCCTGCAACGGCTGGGCGTAGACTCACCTCGCACGATGGTGAGTCGGAGGGATCGATGAGACGCATCCCACTCAGTCGGCGTTCGCACGTCACAGGCTTTCGTCCAGTCGATGGAGATGCGGTCGAGCACGAGAGCGCGCTCGAACGGGATTTCGTGCTGCTGGCGAACTTTCTCGACGCCCGCGCCGTGATTGCCTCGCAGCCGATCACAATCGAGTTCCAGGATGGCGCGCGGCCGCGCCGATACACACCGGATTTCCTCGTGGTCTGGAGCGACGGACGCACAGAGCTGGTCGAGGTAAAATACCGCGTCGATCTACGTGCCCAATGGGTGCGACTGCGACCGGGCTTTGTTGCGGCGCGGGCGAGAGCGAGGGAGAACGGCGGACGTTTCCGCATCGCGACCGAACGCGGCATCCGGGGACCGTTGCTCGACAATGCCAGACGGCTGCTACCGCTACGCAAAGCACCGCTCGATCCGGCAATATCCGAACGCGCTTTGGGAGCAGCGCGAACACTCTGCGAACCGACTTTCGAGCGCATCGTCGACGCGATGTCCTGCGACCGCGCGATGGCGCTGGGTGTGGTTTGGCGGCTCATCGCGCGGGGCGCTTTCAAAGTCGACCTCGCCGCGCCGATACACCCCAATTCTCCGGTGGGATTGGCATGAGCCCCGCGGCCGACACACCCGATCTTGCGGACGTACCCGTTGCTGATTGGCATAAGGCGCGTCGTCGCTTTGAGGTGATCAGTGTTCTGGCGAAGGCGCCGGAGCGGACGCGAGGCGATGCCGAGGCGGCGGCCGAGGCGCTTGGCTGCAGTGCCACGGTCGTTTATCGGCTGCTGTCGCGCTATCTTTCCGATCCGCGCGTGACGAGCCTCCTGCCGGGGCGCCGCGGACGGCGGCACGGCCAGCTTTTGCTGGCTGCAGAGGTCGATGAGGTGGTGCAGGCCACGATCGACGAGTTCTATCTGACCCGGCAACGACCGCGCGTCAGCGATCTGGTGACCGAGGTGCAACGGCGCTGCCGGACGCTGGGACTGCCGAAGCCAAGCCGCAAGGCAATCAACTTGCGCGTTGGACAACGTGCGTCGGTCGAGGTGTTGGCAAAGCGATCCGGCCGCAAGGCCGCACGTGATCGCTTCGGACCAGCGACGGGTTCTCTGACGGCGCCTTGGCCACTCGCACTTGTTCAGATCGACCACACGCTGGTGGACGTGATCGCGGTCGACAGTGTCACACGACAGCCGATTCAGCGGCCGTGGTTGACCATTGCAATCGATGTCCATTCGCGCTGTGTCGCGGGGTTCCATTTGGCGCTCGAACCGCCATCCGCCACGTCGGTCGCGCTGTGTATCGCCCATGCCGTTCTGCCGAAGGCCGGCTGGCTGATGGCGCGTGGTGTCGCCGGTGATTGGCCGGTCCAGGGATTGATCGAGCGGTTGCACCTCGACAACGCCAAGGAGTTCCATTCCGAGGCGTTGAAGCGCGGCTGCGAGCAGTATGGGATCGCCGTCGACTATCGTCCGGTAAGGACGCCGCACTATGGCGGCCATATTGAGCGGCTGATCGGGACGATGATGGGCAAGGTTCATCTCTTGCCCGGCACCACTTTCTCGGATGTTCGTGCCAAGGGGGATTGGAAGCCCGAAGACACGGCGGCATTGACGCTTGATGAGATCGAACGCTGGCTCGCCCACGCGATCGTCGGCGTTTATCACCACGATTTGCATCGCGGGATCGGCACGACGCCGGTCGCGGCTTGGGAGCGCGGAATCCTGGGCGATGGACAGGTCTCGGGCCGAGGCATGCCAACCGCAATCGACGATCCGCGCCGCTTCCCGATCGACTTTCTGCCGATGGAGCGGCGGCTTGTCCGCCGCGAAGGCGTGTTCCTGCATTCGATCGGCTATTGGGCCGATGTGCTGCGCACCTGGATCGGCGAGCGGGAGCGGATGATCGTTCGGTACGATCCACGCGATCTCAGCCGGCTCCATCTGCTCGCACCCGACAGACGCTACTATGACCTCAGCTATCGAGATCTGCGTCGACCGGCGATCAGCCTGTGGGAGCATCGACTGGCGCTGACGCGGTTGCGGGATGAAGGCCGTGCCGAGATCAACGAGGACGCTATCTTCACAGCAATTGACGCAATGCGCGGTATTGCCGAGCGCGCTAGCGCGGAGACCAAGACTGCGCGTCGTCAACGAGAGCGGCGGCTTCGCCTTGATGGCGTGGTGACAGAACGGCGTCCAGCCGCCAGCGCGGTTGAATCCGCTCCAACGATCGAGCCCCTGCCCGCCGATCAGCGGTTGTTCAAGAACGTGGAGGAATGGACATGAGCAATCCCTCCTACCCGCATCTGCTGCCGCAGATTCGCGCGCTCGCCGATGCGCCTGGCGAGATTCGCATCCAGCGCATCCGCGCAGATCGGTGGATCGGCTATGCACGGGCGGAAGCCGCCCTGGCGGCGATGGACGATCTTCTGACGTTCCCGAAGCGCACCCGTATGCCGAACTTGCTGCTGGTCGGCCCCAGCAACAACGGCAAGACCATGATCGTCGAGAAGTTCAAGCGCGCGCATTTGCTCGATACCGTCGATGCCTCGGAGGGTGCTATCTCGGTGCCCGTCTTAAAGGTCCAGATGCCGCCGGCGCCGGACGAGCGGCTGTTCTTTGCTGCCGTGCTGGAAGCGCTAGGCGCACCCGACCGCAACCATGATCGGCTGGCGGTCAAGCAGGATATGGCGATGCGGATACTGCGCGCGACGGATGTGCGGCTGCTCGTCATCGACGAGGTCCACAACATCCTGTCGGGCTCGCGGGCGCAACAACGTCGCTTCCTCAACCTGCTGCGCTGGCTCGGCAACGAGCTACAAATTCCGCTGGTAGCCGTCGGAACCGCGGAGGCGTTGCGCGCAATCCAGAGCGATGACCAGCTTGCCAACCGGTTCACGCCGTTCGGCTTGCCGCCATGGAGGTACGATGCGGAGTATCTGCGGCTCCTCAACACACTGGAGGCGATGCTTCCACTGCGCGAGCGATCGAGCATGGAGGAGCCGGCCTTCGCGCAAAAGCTGCTAAGCGCGGCGGAGGGCATCCTCGGTGAAGTGGTCAGCCTGGTCACGACTGCCGCGGTGGCGGCCGTTGCCGCCGGCGAAGAACGCATCCTCATCGAAAGAATTGACGACATCGGTTTCATTCCTCCCACGGAGCGCCGACGTGTCGCCGGCTGAGATTTACGAAGTTGAGTTCTTCGATGCGGCGGAGCGCACGCCGCGGTCGCTGCCGGCACGGGTTGCACCGCTGCAGGACGAAGCGCTGGCCTCCTGGCTGCTTCGGTTCGCCGAACCGTTCGGTGTCTCGCCGGAAGCGTTGCTGCTCGGCGACGGCGAGATGGACTTCGCAACCCATCCCGACTGGTGGCGCAAACCCGACGCGCTCGTCGTTGCGGCGCTCGCGCGCAGCACAGGCATATCGGGCGACCGCATCCGTTCGCTGAGCTTCGCCAGCTGGCCTGATGACGGGCCTCTTGATTCTGTGCCAGACCGGTTCGGTCGCCAGCGTTTCACGGCTGAGCGGCCGTCGCGCCAGACGCGCCGGATCGGCATCTGCCCCGACTGTGTTGCCGAAGATGAGACGCCCTACATCAGGCGCACATGGACGCTCGGCTGGATGGCCGCTTGCCCGACGCATGGCAAAATTTTGGTTCGGGCTTGTCCCGAATGTGGGGCGAAGCTGCGGCTGCCGGCGCTGTCGTCCGGTGACCACTTTGCACCGGATCGCTGTCCGCGCTGTGCGTCGCGGCTTGCGCGCGCGTCGGCGCGGGTCGCGCCAGCGCTGGTGCTGCGGCTCCAGCAGCGTGTGCTCGACGGCCGTCCGACCGGGATCATTAATCTGCCCGAGGTCGGTGCGCTCGCCTGGCCGGTGGCTGTAGCTTTGTTCGATGTTTTGCTTGGTGTCGTTTGGATTGACACCAAGCCGACGGCCCGCAACCTGCTCTTCGCGCGGATCGCGCGCGATCTGGGTACCGAGCCATTCGGTGAGGTCGCGGACAGCTACCTCGGGCTCGCGATACTCACCTGGATGTTCGAGGCGTGGCCGACACGAGTGCAAGCCGCGTTTGCAATTCTGCGCGCAGTGCGGCCGCGACGCCAGTTGAAGCGCTGGCCAGGCCTCGACGCTGCGACCCTCGCTCAGGTCGAGGAATTGCTGCTCACCGCATGGCCGGATGAAAGCCACGATGCGGAGCGCGCTTGGTGGCGAAGCTGGATCGATGACTTGCCCGAAACGGGCGATGAATTGCGTGCGCGGGCAGCACGCGAGCGCTTGCCGCATCGACGTGCCCGCTTGCTGGCAATCGCGGATGTGAGAGACGGTCTGCCCGTAGAGGTCGCGGCAGAGGTCGCTGAAGTCCTGCCGCGAACGCTGTATCGCTGGCTCAAGCGCGGCGCCGTGGCCGGCATGGAAGCTGCGCTCGAACGGCCGAGCGGCCGGCTCTCCGAACCGCAGGTGGCAGAACTCGCCGAATGGATTGCCGCTGCATCGCCCGATGAACCACGCTGGCGCGCCAACCGTGTGCAAGGCGAAGCGCTGCGGCGGTTCGGTGAGGAGATCAGTTTGGATGTTGCCGTTAGGCTGTTGCGCAGTTACGGCCGCTGGCGGCGTCGCAAGGTTCTCGCGAAGAGGAAGCTCACCGTTGCGCCAGTCTACGATTAAAGGGACACCAGTCCACGATTTAAGGAGCCGATCACTCATTTTCGGCCCCCAGTCCACACATTTGGGGAAACCGACACCCGTCGACAGCTGTGAAAAATGCGCGGCCCGTTAGAAGGAATCCGCAGGATTCCAGGTTAGCCGGGGTACTGACTTGTGCCCCCTCCCCGGCACCGAGATTGCGGCGATGATGCCTCATTGAGACGATTCGCGAGCGGAGAGCATGGTGCGCTCCGGCGATCGGCTGTGGAGGCGAGCCATGGAATTCTATGCAGGGCTGGACGTGTCGCTGGAAACGACAAGCGTGTGCGTGGTGGATCGCGAGGGCAAAGTAATCCGGGAGGGGAAACTTGCCAGCGACCCGGACGCGATCGAAACATTCCTGGCGGAATGGGGCATCCACCTGAAACGCATTGGCCTCGAAGCGTTCTCGTTCAGCGGCTGGCTGTTTACAGGGCTGGAAGAAAAGGGTCTCCCAGTCGTCTGTATCGAAACCCGCCATGCCAAGGCAGCAATGAATGCGATGCTGAACAAGACCGATAAGAACGACGCCCGCGGCATTGCCCAGATGATGCGCACCGGCTGGTTCCGCGCGGTCCACGTCAAGTCGGGAGAGGCGCAGACGCTGCGCGCGCTGCTGGTCGGGCGCAAGGCGATGCTCGGCAAGGTGATCGACATGGAAAACATGATCCGCGGGCTGCTGCGACCGTTCGGACTGAAGGTCGGACAGATCTCGACGGGCCAGTTCGACGCCAGGATACGCGAGCTGGTGGCGGGGATGGCCAAGCTGGAAGCCATCATCGCGCCGCTGTTGGACGCGCGATACGAGATGCGATTGCAACTGGCCAAGCTGCATCGTCTGGCAGTGGTGGCAGCGCGTGAAGATAAGGCGGTGCGGCGGATGATGACGGTGCCCGGCGTCGGCGCCGTGGTGGCGCTGACATTCCGCGCCACGGTTGACGATCCCACGCGTTTTAAGAAATCCGCCAATGTCGGCGCCCACTTCGGGCTGACCCCGCGTCGCTATCAGTCCGGCGAGACGGACTATACCGGCCGGATATCCAAATGCGGTGACGAGATGACGCGGACGATGCTGTACGAGGCAGCGATTGCCATTCTCACCCGCATCCCGAAGAATTTTAAATTGCGGCTGTGGGGCCTGCGGTTGATGAAGAAGCGCGGACTGAAGCGGGCGGCCACGGCGGTGGCGCGCAAGCTCGCGGTGCTGCTGCACAAGGTTTGGGTCGACGGCACGGTCTTCCGTTATGGCGCCGGCATGAAGCGTGGCCGGATTGCTGCGGCCAGTTGAGGGCCTCCGCAATCCGGCCACCTCGACCTTCTGAGTCACAGGGTTCCGCGTGAGCGGAGCGGCGTCTCCCGAGGAGACGGGGATCTGGGCGAGATCGCAACTTTTCTTGCCGGCGGCCTTTTGGAAAACCTCAAGGCCATCATGCACGGCGCGGGTTAGCTTGACCGCCTGGTCTCCACATCCCGGCATGTGGCGGCAGTGATGCCGACCACGGACGTTAGCGAGTTCTCCTTGAGGAGATTTGCGCCGCGGCCTGACATGATGAAGAGCGTTCGATACCAGCGATGACTGCGATCGCGCAGTGCTGCGCGCGCGATCGCGCGTGCGCGTGTCAACGAAAGCAAAATCGTATTGCCGGATCGGTGTGTTCGTGAGAGACTGAAATACAGAGGCAACATCGTAACAATCGACTTGTTCACAACGTGCTGATTCACAACAACAAGTTAGTGTCAGTACGTTAGTAAAGTTACGAGCGCGAAAAGAATTGGAACGCCAGAACGTTATGTTCGATTTCGGTCCCCGATAGCACGAGGATCGGGTCCCCGATGGCACGAGAGTTGCGGTCCCCGATAGCACGAGATGATTCACAGGTTGTCCCCAGGCGCGGCTGCGAGACTGCGGCGGCGCAGAGCAGCCGTCAGCGGATCGACAGGAATGGGCATGAAGTTGAGGCGCTCGGCGCCGCGGAGGCTGCGCTCAATGACCAGCCGATAGCCGGCGGGCAGCCGCTCGCGGCGAACAATCTCGCGCAGATCGTAGGCGAAATGTTTCAGTGGGGAGAGGCTGCCGGATTTGGCGTGAAGGTGTTTAAGGTCAAAGCTCCAGCCACCGTCCTGGCGGCCGCCGTGCTTGCGTACGAGCCGATAGAGCCAACGCTCCAGGCCACCCGTCAGGTCGAAATACGCCCGGTCAATGGTGAGCACGAGCGCTTCATCGAGAACGCCGGCATAGAACCAGTCCGGCAGGATGAGTTCCAACCCGAGCGGCCGGCCGTGCGGATCGGTCGTCTCCTTCCATTCGTTGATCCAGGAGAAGCGATGCCGCCGCCGTTCCGTCGGCTGGCGGATCGACGTCATGACGGTCGTCGATTGCAACCGATCGAGCGCTGCCTTGAGGCGGTCGTAGTCGCGCGCGCTGGTACCGCGGCCAACGAAGGTCAGGATCTCGTAAGGCGTCGCCGCCATTAGGCGCGATGTTTTCAGACCGGCGTCACGGGCCTCGACGATTTGGCTGGCAGCCCATATCAGAACGTCCGCGTCCCAGATGGTCGCCATGCCGTGCTCCGGCACAGCTTCGACACGAATGGTGATCTTGCCAGCATGGAAGTCGATCGGAGCAACGCGCTTCGATTTGGCGAGGGAGAAGAAGGGATAGGCCATCAAGTCCTGCGCGTCGCGCGGCGCGAGATCGCCGGGAAGCGCACGAAACAGATCAAGCTGCTCGCGTTCCGAGGTCTGTCTGCGCCGCATCGACACTGCTCCCGTGGCGATCAGCGGCGCACTTGGCCGGCATACGGGCGCGGAACGGCAGCATGCCGCTTGGCGGGCAATACGGTTCCGGCGCCGGGATCGGAGGTCGAAGTCTTGGCACCGCGATCGGCCCAGGCTTTCAGATCCTCCAGCGCGTAGACGACACGTCCGCCGAGCTTTCGATAGGCAGGACCGGTACCGTAGGTCCGGTGCTTTTCCAGGGTTCGGCCTGAGAGGCTGAGGAATCGCGCGGCCTCGGGCGTGCGCAGGTATCGCGGCGGCAAGCCGGCGTTGGGATCGGACATCTGAGAGGCTCCGTGATCTCTTGGAGCGCCGGCGAGGTTCGCCGCGCATCTGAGGTCACGATGGCGGAGCAGACCCGCGAAGGGGGATGCCGATGATGCGGGGGCGAAGTTTCGGCACCCCTCGCCCAAATTGGTAATTACTTCTTGCGACGCCCTTGGCGCAACAGTTCGCGGTAGCCGCCGCGCATCAGCGCGAGACCGCCTTGCACGAGACGGATGGTTCGGTTGCGCAGGTCATGAGTCTTCCAGGCCCGTTCGGGAATGCGCTTGGCGCCGAATAGAACCTCGGCGATCGCGCGATAACTGTTGCCCTCGACGCTGGCATCGAGCGCGCGCAGTGCCAGTGCCAATCGCTGTCGGCGTTGCGGGGAGAGTTCATGAAAAGCCGGACCCGTGGCGCGCCCATTGAGCGCGCGCCAGAGCCGCCGCGCGGCATGGGCGCGAATCTCGAAATCCACGTCGAGCGGCAATTCGGCCGCGTAAGACGAGCCGACGAGCAGCGGCTCTCTCAGCCAAAGCCGGTGCTCAAGCCCACGGATACGCAACAGAATGTGCCAGCCATCGGAGGCCAGCCGGAATTCGCCGGCGGACATCTCGGCCAGACCGAGCGCGTTTCCGTTGGACGCGGCTGTGCTTTGAACAATCGGAATGATTGTCGGCAGAGCTTCAGGTGCCCAGAATATGGCCTGATCCTGCGACGACCCCGCCGGGTCAGTCACAAAAGCAGAGGCCCCATCTCCTTCTGAACGCTGTGATCTCGGCTGGATCAGGTTTCGAATGCGCGAGCTCACGGTGATCGCGGCGGTAGTCTGGATTGCGGCGAAGGCATTCCCAGGCAAAGCCGGTTGGCTCCAGTTCCCGGGCGCGATCATAGGCTACAGGTGATCGCCAGTCAGAATGAGGCATCGCTTCGTTTCTCCTGTCACGTGCGCCGGTCAGGATAGCGACGGCATCATTTTGACAATCAAAGGTTGAGGGAAGTCCCCAATTCTGCATCGCGTGATGCAGAATTGCGCTCACGTTTTTCTGGAGAAAATCCGTGTCCCGGAGAGGTTGTATCGCAGGTGATTCGTTCTAGTTTGATGCGCCACCGCGCAACAAATGTCGGTAGCCGTGCTCAGTCATCCACTTTGCTCTGGCCAGATGACTGTCAAATGCATGTCTCGCGCGATCCGGCTCCCGGTCCGGGTCAATGTGCAACACGATCCGCGCGACCTCACGCCAGTCGGCGCCCTCAGTATCGGCATCGAGCAGGCGCAGATAAGTCACCAGATGTTCCTGATCGTAACCCGTCAGCGCCGGCTCGGTCGGCGCGACGTTTGCAATATCGGGATCAAGCGGCGGGTTCCGCATTTGGCATCCTGCATACAGCGAAGAGGTATCCAACGAACTTGCCGGCCGATGGATATTACGCCGTAGTTTGGCCCCATTCCAGACACGATGAGAGTATCGCCAGTGAATACACCTTATAGAGGATAAACCGGATAATATGTAAAGACGCAACTTGCGCGCATGGATATGCGCAAGCTTGTGGGCCGGAATTTCGGGAAGTTACGGAGGGAGAAAGGCTTCACCCAGGAGCATTTCTCCGAGATCTCGGGCTTCACGCAGCAATATGTCAGCGATCTCGAACGGGGACGACGCAATCCGACGGTTGTGACCCTGTTCCATCTCGCGGCGGCTCTTGGCATCAGCCACGTCGATCTTGTTCAGCCGGATGAAGAAGCGCGCGGCGAGCGGACGAAAGTACCGAAACGGAAAGGCTGATGGCCCTGTTTCGGTCGTCGCGGATCAGCGAAAATGTGAAGCCGCGATGGCGCGCAGCACAGGGATCGCAGACCGCTAGCCGGCGTCGCCATCATCGGAGCATTGCGACTGCGAAACGCCCCGCTCGGGTGAGCGGGGCGTTCGCACTCTGGTGCTGCTCAGTCGCCGTTCTTGCGCGCCCGCGACCAGATCAGGGTGAAGGTCTCGGCGTCTTCGTCGTCGAAGAGGTTGGCGTAGATCGGAGCGTTGAAGCTCGGATCGTCCAGCTTGACCGAGAGATAATCGCGGCCCTCGCTGGAGCGCTTCGACCAGGCAGCCCCGATCTCGGCGCGACCGACGTAGACC
>JBOHIT010000058.1:0-5681 GCA_050726155.1 Bradyrhizobium sp. | reverse complement strand
CCGCAGGGCTGATCGCGCTCGTCGACGAGACGCAAAAGCTCGCGGATTTCATCAAGGGAGAAGCCGAGCTCGCGCGCCCGCAACACGAAGCGAAGGCGCCGCTCATGCGACGTGTCGTAGCTGCGATAGCCGCTCGCCGTGCGCGGCGGCTCGGGCAGAAGGCCAACCTTCTCGTAATAGCGCACGGTCTCCAGGTTGCACCCCGTGCGTTGGGCGAGCTCGGCTCGCTGCAGGCCCTTCACCACGGCGTGATCGCGCATCGCAAAATCCCTCTTGACCCTGTAGCGACTACAGACCGCATGGTACGGCACGCTTAGGATTTCGACAAGGAAAGAGAGAGTGGACATGGTCGCATCGCGATCCGGAACGGCAAGCGTGGCGCCCCGCGCGGCGGATCCCTCCGCGTCCGAGCGCGGCGAGGTCGGACGGCAGCGTCTGATCGCCGTTGGCGGCATTTTCGGCGCGCTCGCCGCGTCGTCCTGCTGCATCGTGCCGCTGATCCTGTTCAGCCTCGGCATCGGCGGCGCCTGGATTGGCAATCTGACGGCGCTTGCACCCTACAAACCGATCTTCGTCGCCGGAACCGCAGGCCTTCTCGGTTACGGCTTCTATCTCGTCTACTGGAAGCCGCGGCTCGCCTGCGCCGAGGGCGCCGCGTGCGCGCGCCCCATTTCCAACCGACTCGTCCAGCTCGCGCTCTGGATCGCGACCGCGCTTGTGATCGCCGCCTTCGCCTTCGACTACGTCGCCCCGCTGCTGCTTCGCGCCTGACACCAAAAGGAGACTCGTCCGATGAACAAATATCTGAGCGCACTCGCCCTGATCGGCTCGATGATGACGGCATCGACTGCATTCGCCGGCGAGCGCACGATCACCTTCGCTGTCGACAACATGACCTGCGCCTCGTGTCCCTACATCGTGAAGAGTTCGATGGAGGGGGTCCTCGGCGTAGCAAAGGTCGCCGTTTCGTTCCGAGCCAAAACCGCGACCGTAACCTTCGACGACGCCAAGACAAACCCGGCCACCATCGCGGCCGCCAGCATGAACGCGGGCTATCCAGCCCATCCGGTGCAGCAAGGCAGTTGAGGTGAATGACCGCGCCCCTGATCGGTGCAGGCACGGCTGGCGCCGTCCTCGCTGTGATCTCCTGCGCGGCGCCGCTCCTCGCCGGAGTCCTGCCACTGGCCGGCATCGGCGCGTGGCTGGCAGGTGCGGGTCTGCTGATGCTTCCCCTGATGGTCGCGTGCTTCGGTCTCGTCGCGTGAGCTATCCATCGTCGCCGTGCAAAAGCCGACTGCGGCGAGACCAAGATCCATAAGGAAGGCGTGAAGCCATGAACGACTGCTGCGTACCCTCCTCGCTCCAGATGACCGCTTCCGCATCCGCGACATTGCCGAGCTATACTGTGCGACCGGACGTGACGTTTCCGGACTGGTCTGTGGTGACATCTCCCCTCGTCAAAGACGCACTGCTGGCCATGAACGATGTCCTGCGGATCATGGCTGGACCCAACCAACCCGCCGATCGCTGGAGTGACCGCGACCGTCTCGTGGATTGGGTTCGCGTTGCGTTGCTTAAGCTCTACGCCGAGGCAGGGCGAGCACCGACCCAAAGTGCGCTTGCCAAGCGCACCGGGCTGAGCGAGACGACCGTTCACCTGCAGCTCGAAGAACTCCACAGTCGTGACCTCGTCGTGCTCAACGGCAATCGGATCGTCGGAGCCTATCCCTTTACCGACCGGGATGCGGACCATCAGGTCACCTTGGACGGACGCGTCGTTAACGCCATGTGCGCGGTCGACGCGCTCGGCATCGGCGCCATGACTGGTCGCGACATCGCGATTGCATCACGCTGCCGCCATTGCGGCGCGCCGATCCAGATCACGACACGAGACCAAGGGCGGGCGCTGGCCCAGGTCAAGCCGCAGACGGCGGTCATGTGGCAAAGCGTCCGCTATGAAGGCGCGTGTGCTGCGAACTCGCTATGCGCGACGACCGCCTTCTTCTGTTCGGACGACCATCTCTCCGCCTGGCGCAGTGAACAGGCTGCGGATGAGGCCGGATTTCGGCTGTCGATCGAGGAAGGGCTGGAGGCTGGCCGCGCTCTGTTCGGGCCGAGCCTTGCTGGCCTCGATACGGCGGCACAATCGTCGGTCGGCTCGACATCGAAGCGCACGGTAGTGGCGGACCGCCGCTTCCGCACCAACGGTCGCAATGGTGGCGCCTACGATCTCGTCGTCATCGGCGCCGGCTCGGCCGGCTTCTCGGCCTCGATCGCGGCCGCCGATCAGGGCGCGCAGGTGGCGCTCATCGGCAGCGGCACCATCGGCGGCACCTGCGTCAATAGCGGCTGCGTGCCGTCAAAGACCTTGATCCGCGCCGCCGAGACGATCCACAACGCTCGCGTGGCTGCACGTTTTGCCGGCATCACGGCGGAGGCCGAACTGACCGACTGGCGCGGAACCGTTCGTCAGAAGGACGCGCTCGTTTCCGAACTGCGCCAGGCCAAGTACACGGACCTGATCCCTGCCTACAACGGCATCGCTTATCGTGAAGGACCGGCGCGCCTCATAGAAGGTGGTGTCGAGGTGGACGGCGCGTGCATTCCCACCCGTAAGATCATCATCGCAACCGGCGCCCGGCCAGCGGTGCCCGCCATCCCCGGCATCGAGGCCGTGCCGTATCTCACCAGCACGACCGCGCTCGACCTCGCGGAGCTGCCGCGATCGTTGCTCGTTATCGGCGGCGGCTATATCGGGGCGGAGCTCGCCCAGATGTTCGCCCGCGCCGGCGTCAAGGTGACGCTCGTGTGCCGGTCTCGTCTGCTCCCCGAGGCCGAGCCTGAGATCGGCGCGGCGCTGACGGTTTATTTCGAGGACGAGGGGATCACCGTGGTCTCCGGCATTGCCTACCGGGATATCCGCAAGACCGAGAACGGCATTGCGCTCGATATTTCGCGCGACGGCCAGAACACCACGATTGACGCCGATCAGGTGCTGATCACCACCGGGCGCGCGCCCAACATCGAAGGCCTTGGGCTCAACGAACACGGGATCGCCGTCTCGCCGAAGGGCGGCATCGTCGTCGACGACCGCATGCGTACGAACGTCGCCGGCATCTATGCCGCCGGCGACGTCACCGGCCGCGACCAGTTCGTCTATATGGCCGCCTACGGCGCCAAGCTCGCTGCCAAGAATGCTCTTAACGGCGACAGCCTGCGCTATGATAACAGCGCCATGCCCGCCATCGTGTTCACCGACCCGCAAGTGGCGAGCGTTGGGCTGACCGAGGCTGCGGCGCGCACGGCCGGGTATGCCATCCGTGTTTCCACGATTAGTCTCGACCAAGTGCCGCGCGCGCTCGCCGCTCGCGACACTCGTGGGCTCATCAAGCTCATGGCCGACGCCGGCAGCGGCCGGCTGCTGGGTGCGCATATCCTCGCTCCGGAAGGAGCCGACAGCATTCAGACCGCGGCACTTGCGATCCGACAGGGCCTCACTGTCGAAGACCTCGCGGATACGATCTTTCCGTACCTCACCACCGTCGAAGGCTTGAAGCTCGCAGCATTATCGTTTGGCAGGGATGTCGCCAAGCTGTCGTGCTGCGCTGGTTGAAGCCTGCCAAGAACACAATCTGCCGTGATTACTGCGAGAGCTTCGTCGAAAATTCCGACCGACAATTGCGCTCGGCGACGATTTTCCTCGAGATTGTTTACTCGCTCGAATGAGGTAGAGCTGGAGTATCGGTTCGGGCGCGCGTATCGCGCTGCAAAATAAGGAAAATTTGGCGCACCCGACACGATTCGAACGTGTGACCTTTGCCTTCGGAGGGCAAACGTCCACGCCCCCCATTCTCGAACAACGCATCGATCAATCGCAAAAAAGGAGCGTTGCAAGCTCCGCGGCAACCATGCCACAGCGTGCCTCTTATTCCGCGCCATGTTGCCTTGCGAAACCGCGCTGCTGAGCGGTGCGCCGGCAATTTGTCTTTCCTAGTCGCTTGATCGCGGTGCCGATGACAGGGCACGGGCGGAACAGGCTTTTGTCGAGGGCGGAATTCCACTTTCCGACGGTAGCTCAAACGGTGGGTTTTGGACAAGGAGGCTCGAAAATGCACGATCTTTCAATGGGGATTGACTGACACTCTCTCCGCCTCACTGCCTATTCATGAACCTAGTCGCCCGCAAACTGTAGGACGGATTTCGCACGCAAAGTCCAAGCCGCTTGTGGTCGCAGCAGCGGCAGCTCCACGATTGGAACGTGCGCTGGAACGGTGATGATGGACGAAACTTTCTCTGATCGGCTCCAATCGGACATCGATTGCTGGAGCTAGCTCAAACTTCCCCATGATGGATTGGAACGAGAGTTGAATTCTTTCAATTAGTTAGAAGGCGGCGTGTGCACGATGTGTGCACCGAGAGATCAAAGAAAATCTAGAGACGACTAGCGTGAGAAAGCTAAACCGGAGGCAGCGTCAGCGGTCGACCGATGTTCGGGTCAAATTGCCGAGAGTTCGATTTGCGATTATGGCCGCTCCGAGCGCCAAGCGGGCCTGAAAGAGCAAGCGTGGATCGTTCACGGTAAGATCACCGGATCACCCAACACCGGAATTTCAATCGGCGAGAGTCCCAGGGTCAAAAGCCGGTTGCCATCCTCGGTGATGAGCACGGCATCCTCGATGTGATAACAGCTCCCTTCGCTGTCGAGCGTCATCGGCTCGATATTGATCACCATGCCTGGCGCCAGTGGCGTCATGTCGCCTGGACGGATCATGGGTGTTTCGTGAGTCTCGATCCCGAATGAATGGCCGATATGGGGGAGCGTGCAGGGCAAATTTCGCTTCTCAAGCTCTGTTTTGCACAGGTCGTAAAAGTATGCGGCGGGGACTCCCGGCTTCATCGCCGTGATGATGGCTTCATGAACCTCGCGCAGCTTGCGATAAGTCACGCGCTGCAGCTGAGATGGATTGCCGGTCGAGTAGGTCCGGGCCAGATCGCTGCAATAGGGGCCGTAGATTCCACCGACGTCCAACCGGAGAATCTCGCCTTCGGCTGTCCTAGCATCGCCGGGGTGATTGTGAATATGCGAGGACCGTTCGCCCGAAGCGAGATGAACGTGAAGCAGCCCGTTGGCGCCATCGTCGATCATCCTATGCACGATACGCCTGGCGATCACGCCTTCGCTGTCGCCCACTTTGCTTTCGGCGATCCCTTCGAGCACGGCCCTGTGCGTGTCGCGGGTCGTCCGCTCGAGGAACGCTATTTCCTCGACTGACTTGATGCTGCGGATCCGGGCAACATCCTCCGTGATGTCTTCCATCTGAAGGCGGGGCAATCGTTCGCGCAAACGCTGATACGAGGATGCCGGCAGATAATTCAGGTCGGTGCCGATGCGGGCGCCGCCAAGCCCGTTTTCTTCGAGCGCATTCGCGAAGGCAATGACGGGATCGTCCACGAATTCAGTATAGGGCCAGATGTTCTCGATCCAGCTAGCAGAGCGCGCGAGCGAAGTCTCGATGCTGCAGATCACCAAAAAAGGAACGCCTGTCCTGCGCAGGACCGCAAAGGCAAGCCGCGGGCGAATATTCTCCACCGTTGTGATGTGCACACCAGCGAGATAAGTGAAATTCTCCGGACTGAGACAGGCGATGGCCTCGAGGTTCCTGGAAGAGAGCAGTTGCTCC
>JBOHIT010000057.1:0-18673 GCA_050726155.1 Bradyrhizobium sp. | reverse complement strand
AAAAATCCTCGACGGCGCCGAGATCGCGATCGTCGACCACACCGCGCTGCCGACCGACATTGCGAAAAAGTGCGCCGGGCTGAAGCACGTGGTGTTCCTCGGCACCGGCGCCCGCAGCTACATGAACCCGGACGAGCTCGCCGAGACCGGCATCCACGTTCACTTGATCAAGGGTTATGGCGATACGGCGGTGGCCGAATGCGCCATCGCGCTGATGTGGGAGGGCGCGCGCGGCCTCGCCAGCATGGACCGCGGCATCCGCGCCGGCAACTGGCTGCGCGACGACGGCATGCAACTAACCGGCAAGACGCTGGGCCTGATCGGCTTCGGCGGCATTGCCGCGGAAGTGGCGCGGATCGCGCTCGGCAGCGGCATGCGCGTGATCGCCTGGAACCGGTCACCCAAGAAACATCCGAAGGTCGAATTCGTCGAGCTCGATGAGTTGCTGGCGGAAAGCGACGTGATCTCGATCCATCTGCTGCTCAACGACGAAACCCGCGGACTGGTTTCGGCCGCCTGCATCGAGGCGATGAAACCCGGCGTGATCCTGGTCAACACCGCGCGCGGCGCCATCGTCGACGAGGACGCGATGATCGAGGCGCTGAAATCGGGCCAGATCCGCCATGCCGGCCTCGACGTCTTCAACATCGAGCCGCTGCCGGCGGATCATCCGCTGACGAAACTGTCCAACGTGACCCTGTCAGCGCATTCCGCATTCCGCACGCCCGAGGCAAGCGAGAACCTGATCGCGGCGGCATGGGCGCATTGCAGAAGGATCGTGAAGGGGAAGTAGGGGCTCGCTTCCCTTCTCCCCTTGTGGGAGAAGGTGCCGAAGCGAAGCGTAGGCGGATGAGGGATTCTCGCCGCGGATGCAGACCCCGCATCCGGCGCTTCGCGCCACCTTCTCCCACAAGGGGGGAAGGGAAGAAGAAATCAATCCACCATGTCCGCGACCGCCTTGCCGCACGCGGTCGTGTCCGCATTGCCGCCGAGATCTCGCGTCCGCAGCGTGCGTTCACCCAGCGTGCGCTCGATGGCGCCGACGATCGAGGCCGCCGCTTCCTTCTCGCCGAGATGTTCCAGCATCATCGCACCCGACCAGATCATGCCGATCGGATTGGCGATGCCCTGCCCGGCAATGTCAGGCGCCGAGCCGTGCACCGGCTCGAACACCGACGGAAAAAGTCCGGGCGGATTGATGTTGCCCGACGGCGCGATGCCGATGGTCCCGGTACAGGCCGGGCCGAGATCGGAAAGAATATCGCCGAACAAATTGGAGCCGACCACGACGTCGAACCAGTCCGGATGGAGGACAAAGTTCGCGGTGAGGATATCGATGTGGTACTTGTCCCACTTCACCTTGGGATAATTCTTCGCCATCGCTTCCACGCGCTCGTCCCAATAGGGCATCGTGATCGAGATGCCGTTGGACTTGGTCGCCGAGGTCAGATGTTGTTTCGGCCGCGACGCCGCGAGGTCGAACGCGAATTTGAGAATGCGATCGACGCCGATGCGCGTCATCACGGTCTGCTGGGTGACGAACTCACGGTCGGTATCGGGGAACATGCGCCCGCCGACGGAGGAATATTCGCCTTCGGTATTTTCGCGCACCACCCAGAAATCGATATCGCCGGGTTTGCGGTTGGCGAGCGGCGACGGCACGCCGGGCATCAACCGCACCGGGCGCAGATTGACGTACTGGTCGAACTCCCTGCGGAATTTGATCAGCGAGCCCCACAACGAGATGTGATCGGGGATTTTCGCGGGCCAGCCGACCGCGCCGAAATAGATCGCGTCGTGCTTGCCGATTTTCGCCTTCCAGTCCTCCGGCATCATCTCGCCGTGCTTTTCGTAATAGTCCCAGGACGCGAAGTCGAAATGGTCGAAATGCACGGCCACGCCATGCTTTTTCGCCGCGGCCTCCAGCACGCGCAGGCCCTCCGGGACCACTTCCTTGCCGATGCCGTCGCCGGGAATGACCGCGATCCGATAGGTTTTTTTGCTCATCCTGAGTTTCCTTGGGTGACTGGTAGCTTGCCGGGAACACGGCTTATTGCATTTCCCTGCAATGGACCAAACTGCATTCTGGCGCAACGCTGCACTGCAATGTTGACCGCAGACGTGCCGACCGCCTACCAATTTCGCCGACCTTCCCGAGATACAATCCCAACCAGCGAGAATTCCCATGGATCTGCATTTGCGCGGCAAGCGTGTCCTGATCACCGGCGCCTCCAAGGGCATTGGCGCCGCAGCGGCCGAAGCCTTCGCCGAGGAAGGCTGCGACATCAGGCTGGCCGCCCGCAACGGCGAGCAATTGAAGGCGCTGGCCGACCGCCTGCGCTCGAACCACCAGATCGACGCGTCCGTGCATGTCGTCGACCTGCGCAAACCGGAGGATCTGGCGAAGTTGGCAAAAGATGCTTCCGACATCGACATCCTCGTCAACAATGCCGGCGATATCCCGGGCGGTTCGATCGACAAGATCGACGAGGCAACCTGGCGTCACGCCTGGGAATTGAAAGTGTTCGGCTACATCAACCTCACCCGCGCCATCTACGCGCAGATGAAGGCGCGCGGCCATGGCGTGATCGTCAACGACATCGGCGCTGCCGGTGAGAAATTCGACGCCAACTACATCTGCGGCAGCGCCGGCAATGCCGCGCTGATGGCCTTTACCCGCGCGTTGGGCGGAAAAAGCCTGCACGACAATATCCGCGTGGTCGGCATCAATCCCGGCCCCGTCGGCACCGACCGCCACGTCACGCTGTTGAAGACCCGTGCGAAGAACCAGTTCGGCGACGAGAACCGCTACAAGGAATTCCAGAAAGGCCTGCCGCTCGGCCGCCCCGCGCATGCGCGCGAAATCGGCGACCTGATGGCGTTCCTGGCCTCGGACCGCGCGGGATACACGTCGGGCGTGATTTATACGGTCGACGGCGGGATCAGCGCGGGGTGGGGGTAGGCGGTCGCTGCGCGCCGCATACTCCGCCGTCATCCTGAGGTGCGCGCGCTTGCGCGCCTCGAAGGATGAGCAGCGGGCACCTGTTCCGGTTATCCTTCGAGGCTCGCTACGCTCACACCTCAGGATGACGTCAAACCGTCCGCTCGAACAACTGCCGGATCAGCGTCGTGATCCTGCCTTTCGGCGACATCATCTCATGCATGATCGTGAAATGATCGGCGCCAGGAATTTCTTCATACGTCACCGGCAATCCATATTTGGCGCGGTGGCCGGCGAAGTCGGCGGTCTGCTTGCGCAACAGCGGCAGTTCAGCGCTGCCGACCACGAGCGACAGCGGCTTTAGCGGGCCGCCCGCCATCATCATCGGCGAGTTGCGGCGCACGACGGCTTCATCCGCCTTCAATTTTTCGTTGAGGTAACTGTGCCGGATCGGATCGAGATCGTAGATGCCTGATATCGCCATCCCGCCCCTCACCTTCGGATGCGACAGCGCCATCGAGGTCAGGTGGCCGCCGGCCGACCAGCCCGATACCACGATGCCGTCGGCGGCCGCACCAAGCGCGGGCAATTGCCCGGTGAGATAATCAATGCCGGCATGGATTTCAGCGACGATCTCGTCGAGCGTCGCATCCGGCGCCAGCGTATAGCCGATCAGCGCCACATTGATACCATGCGCCATCGGGCCCTCGGCCACGATTGTGAAAACCTCCTTGGCGCGGGCCTGCCAGTAGCCGCCGTGGATGAACAGCAAGGTCGGCGCCTTGTCGCCGGCTTTCAGGAAATCGATCCGGTTGCGTTCGCGCGGGCCGTAGCGCAGGTCGATACGATCCGGAAAGCGCTTGCGCATCTCGCCGGAGCGCTGCTCCCAGCCGGCAACCATCTCAATGCTGCCGGGCACCGCAACGCCATTATTGAGGCCGAGGTCGCGTGCCTCTTGGCTCATCGCCCGCCAGTCCAACGCAGAAAACAATGTCGGCATTCCAAATCTCCAGTGCAGCTACGACGCAGGCGCGTTTCCACTTTGCCGGAAAATGTTCTACAGCAACATCCGCAACCAAGAAACCGCGGAGAAACAAGTGGCTGATCAGGGGCTGGTTCGGGAGACGGCGTGCGCCATCGTTGGCAAACTCAGGGCTGGTGAAGTCACCCCGCTCGATCTGCTCGACGTGCTGGAAAAGCGCATCGCCGAGGTCGACGGTCCCGTCAACGCGCTGCCCACGCTGTGCTTCGACCGTGCCCGCGACCGCGCCAAGGCGCTGATGAAAAAGCCCGTGAGCGAGCGCGGCCTGCTCGCCGGACTGCCGATCCCGATCAAAGACCTCACCGCCGTCGAGGGCGTGCTGACCACGCAGGGCTCGCCGATTTACAAGGATAACATCCCGGCGAAGTCGGACATCCTGGTCGAACATCTCGAAAACAACGGCGGCGTGATCTACGCCAAATCAAACACGCCGGAATTCGGCGCCGGCGCCAACACTTTCAACGAAGTATTCGGCCCGACCCGCAACCCCTGGGACACGTCGCGCTCCGCCGCCGGCTCCTCGGGCGGTGCGGCCGTGGCGCTCGCTACGGGCACTGCCTGGCTCGCGCACGGCTCCGACATGGGCGGCAGCTTGCGCAACCCCGCGAGCTTCTGCGGCATCGTCGGCCTGCGGCCCAGTATCGGCCGCGTCGCGCATACGCTCGCTGCCGCTGTTGACCGCAACCTCGGCGTCCAGGGCCCGATGGCGCGCAACGTCGAGGACGTGGCGCTGCTGCTCGACGCCATGAGCGGCGAACATCCCGGCGATCCCTTGTCGCTGCCGGTGCTGCCGAACTCGTTCCTGTCAGCCGTGCGCGCCGGCCACAAGCCGAAGCGCATCGCCTATTCGCCCGACCTCGGCATCACGCCGGTCGATCCCGAGGTTGCCGCGATCACGCGCAAGGCGGCGCAGCGTTTCGCCGAAGCCGGCGTCATTGTCGAGGAAGCCCATCCGGATCTCCGCGAAGCCCATGAATGTTTTCACGTGCTGCGCGCGTTCGACTTCGCGCTGAGCAAGGCGCAACTGCTGCGCACCAAGCGCGACCAGCTCAAGCCCGAAGTGATCTGGAATATCGAGGAAGGCCTCAAGCTGACGGTCGAGCAGCTCGAGCGCGCGGAAGCGCAGCGCGTCGCCATGACGGCACGCACGCTGGAATTCTTCGACAAATACGATCTGCTGCTGGCGCCTGCGACCATCGTGGCGCCGTTCCCGGTCGAGAACCGCTATGTCGCCGAATGCGACGGCAAGAAGTTCGACAATTATGTCGAGTGGCTCGGCATCGTCTACGCCATCACGCTGGTGTGCTGCCCTGCGCTGTCGCTGCCCTGCGGCTTTACGGCATCGGGCCTGCCGGTCGGCCTGCAGATGGTCGCCCCGCCGCGCGGCGAGGCGAAACTTCTCGCCGGCGCCAGGGTGCTGGAAGACATTCTGGGCGTGCGCGGCACCACGCCGATCGAACCGCGCGCGCCGAAGTAAGGCTCCGGCGCGACCGGCCGGCAAGCGTCGGGCGGAGGGAACCGCGCCTGGGCCCGGCAGTTACGGTGGGTACGCAGGAAAGCCCACTGAACCGGGGTGCGGCGCGCGTATGGGAGACCAGATATGACAGATCAAGTCATCAAGCCTGCGGGCGACCATCTCGACATCGCCGACGTGGAGCGGCGGATCAAGGCGATCTTCATCGGCTCGGTCGGCAATCTCGTCGAATGGTATGATTTTTACGCCTATACCGCGTTTGCGCTGTATTTCGCGCCGGCGTTCTTTCCCAATAGCGATCCCGTGGTGCAGCAGCTTAACGCCGCCGTGCTGTTCGCCGCCACCTTCCTGATGCGGCCGCTCGGCGGCTGGCTGTTCGGCTTCATCGCCGACCGCCACGGACGGCGGCTGTCGCTGACGCTGTCGGTGGTCTGCATGTGCTTCGGCTCACTGATCATCGCGGTAACGCCGACCTATGCCACGATCGGCATCGCCGCACCCTGTATCCTCGCATTGGCGCGCATCATCGAAGGCCTCAGCCTTGGCGGCGAATACGGCGCCAGCGCCACCTATCTCAGCGAGGTCGCCGATCCCAGGCATCGCGGCTTCTATTCGAGCTTCCAATACGTCACTTTGATCGGCGGCCAGCTCACCGCGATCATGGTGCTGTTGCTGTTGCAAAAGGTGTTTCTGACGCCTGAGGAACTGAGAGCGTGGGGCTGGCGCATTCCATTCGTGATCGGCGCCCTGCTCGCGATCTTTGCCGCTGTGATGCGGCGTAACCTGCATGAGACGGAAGCGTTCGAGGAAGCCAAGAAGGTCAGCAAGCCTTCCGGCTCGATCGCGGGACTGCTGAAATATCCGCGCGAACTGTTGCTGGTGATGGGCCTCACCGCCGGCGGCACCGCGGCGTTCTACACCTTCACCACCTATATGCAGACCTTTGTCAAACTGTCGGTCGGACTCACCGAAGACCAGACCACTTTCGTGATCTTCGGCTCGCTGATCTTCGCAACATTGCTGCAGCCGATCTACGGCGCGTTGTCCGATCGCATCGGCCGCAAGCCGCTGCTGATCTTCTTCGGCGTCGTCGGTACGCTGGCGACGGTCCCGATCCTGACCACGCTGAAGGAGACCAAGTCGCCCTTCATGGCATTCCTGCTGATTTGCGCCGCCTGGATCTTCGTCGCCGGCTACACCTCGATCAACGCCATCGTGAAGGCCGAACTATTCCCGACCAATGTCCGTGCGCTCGGTGTCGGCCTACCCTACGCGATCACCGTGTCGCTGTTCGGCGGCACCGCGCCCGCGGTCGCGCTTTTCTTCAAGACCCAGGGACATGAGGACTGGTTCTATTACTATCTCAGCGGCATGATCTTTCTCTCGCTGATCATCTATGCGACGATGCGCGACACCAAGCATGAATCGGCAATGCATCGTCACGAATGAGTGGTCATGAGATGACCGACGACCACGATCCGCCGCCGGCGAGCAAGCTGACGCGCAGCAAGGAGCGCTGGGCGCGCGAGGGCCGCTTCCTCACCGGCAAGATCACCCGCCCCGAGGACGCGCGCCTGCCGCCGGGCCAGCACCTCACGCGCGACTGGCCGGTGCTCGATCTCGGGCTGACCCCGAACATTTCGCGCGAGCGCTGGCGGCTTGACGTCTATGGCGCGGTCGAAAACCCGATCTTCTGGACCTTTGCGCAGTTCACCGCGCAGCCGCAGACGCAATTCCTCTCCGACATCCATTGCGTCACCACATGGTCGCGCTACGACAATCAGTGGGAGGGGCTTTCGACCCGCGACCTGCTGGCGGCCTGCAGGCCGCGCGATGAGGCTGCCTTCGTGGTGCTGCATTCGCACGACGGCTACACCACCAATCTTGCGTTGGAAGATTTTGCCGCCGAGGACGCGCTGCTCGCCCATAGCTGGTCCGGCCAGCCGCTCGAGCGGGACCATGGCGGCCCGGTGCGGCTGGTGGTGCCGCATCTCTATTTCTGGAAGAGCGCCAAATGGGTGCAGAGCATCGAATTCCTCGATAAGGATGCGCCGGGCTATTGGGAAGTCCGCGGCTATCACAATCGCGGCGATCCCTGGGCCGAACAGCGCTATTCCAGCGACTGACACTGTTACCTTGACCTGAGGAGAACGCCCGTGCCGACCGAACGTTTTCAATTCACCGGTGAGGGCGGCCATCAACTCGCCGCGGCGCTGGACAAGCCCGACGGTGCGATCCACGCCTATGCGCTGTTTGCGCATTGCTTTACCTGCGGCAAGGATGTGCTGGCGGCCAAACGCATCGCAACCGCGCTCACGGCCCGGGGCATCGCGGTGCTGCGGTTCGATTTCACCGGGCTTGGCAACAGCGAAGGCGAGTTCGCCAACTCCACGTTCTCGTCCAACGTCGCCGATCTCGTCCGCG
The DNA here is from genome assembly GCA_050726155.1 of Bradyrhizobium sp. GTDB lineage: Bacteria > Pseudomonadota > Alphaproteobacteria > Rhizobiales > Xanthobacteraceae > Bradyrhizobium. Next base: position 10,792 of record JBOHIT010000057.1, on the reverse strand, counting down.
CCGCCGATTATTTGCGCGAAACGCGCACATCGCCCGCGATCCTGATCGGCCACAGCCTCGGCGGTGCAGCGATCCTCGCCGCCGCCGGGCAAATCCCGGACGCCAAGGCGGTCGTGACCATCGCAGCCCCCTCCGATCCCGCCCACGTCACCCATCTGTTCAAGGATCGGATCGAGGACATCCGCAGCCAGGGCAAGGTCGAGGTGCAACTCGCCGGCCGGCCGTTCCACATCAAGCGCGAATTCCTCGACGACATCGCCGAGCACGGCCTGATGGCGCATGTCGCCAGACTTCACAAGGCGTTGCTGGTCATGCATTCGCCGACCGACGACACCGTCGGCATCGACAACGCCACCAACATCTTCATCGCCGCGAAACATCCGAAGAGCTTCGTGTCGCTGGCCGGCGCCGATCATCTGCTCAGCGACAAGCGGGATTCCGTCTATGTCGCCGACGTCATCGCCGCCTGGGCGGAACGTTATGTCGATCCGCTTCCGGCGCAACCAGCCGCGAAGGTCGACGAAGCGCCGCGCAATGTCGTGGTGCGCGAGACCCGCGCCAGCAAATTCCAGCAGACCGTCACGACAGGGCCGCATCAGATGCTGGCCGACGAGCCTGTAGTCGCCGGCGGCCAGGACTCTGGACCCGGTCCATATGATTTCGTGCTGGCGGGCTTGGGCGCCTGCACGTCGATGACGATGCGGATGTATGCCGACCGCAAATCGCTGCCGCTCGAGCGCATCACCGTGACACTGCAGCACAAGAAAATCCACGCGGAAGACTGCGCCGAGTGCGAGACGCGCGAAGGCATGCTCGACCAGATCGACCGCGTGATCTCGATCGAGGGCGCGCTCGATGCCGATCAGCGCAAGCGGTTGATGGAGATTGCCGACAAATGCCCGGTGCACCGGACGCTGACGTCGGAGATCCGGATCGTAACGAAGGCCGCGGAGTGAAAGGCGCCTAGGCCGTCGCCAGCGGGCGGACGCGCAACGCGCCGCGGAGGCCGATGGCCGTCCCGACCAGGATGCCGGCGACGGCGATGAACGAAGCCAGCGCCAGCGTCGAGAACCCCGTCAGGCCCTGCCCGATCGAGCAGCCGAACGCCATCACGCCACCCGCGCCCATCAGCGCGGCGCCGCCGGCTGAGCGCAGCATGTGGCGCGGCGATTGGTAGCCCTCCAGATGAAACCGTCCGGTCGCGAGCGCCGTGATGAGGCTGCCGACGAGCACGCCGCCGACGGTGGCGATGCCGAAATTCAGCGTCGATCCCGTCGACAACATGACGTATTGCAGGGAATCGGCGATCGGCGCCACGAAGGTCAGCGACACCACCGGCGTCGGATTGAAATCGTCGGCGCCGAGATAGCCGCTCGCGAACCATCCTCCCGCGACCAGCAGGCCGATCGCGAGGCCGGCGGCGACCTGGCCCGGCGATTTCCGGAACGGCGCATAGGCGAACGCGAAGATGATCAACGCCGCGCTGATGACGGAAGCCGCCAGCATCCGCGCCGTGATCTCGCTGAGGCCGAGCGCGGACAGCAGCGCCGGAACGGAATTCGCCGTGGTCGTGGTCTGCGACGCCTGCAGCATCGCGATGCGCGCCGGCGCAATCAGGCCCTTCAGCGTCATCATGGCGAAAATGCCGAGCACGATCACCACCACGAAGGAGCGGAGATTGCCGCGCCCGAGCAGCACCAGCGCGCGCGAGCCGCAGCCGTTCGACAGCACCATGCCGTAGCCGAACAACAACCCGCCGAAGAACATCAGCGGCACCGAGAACGATGGCTGCAGATAAATCGACTTGCCGAGATCGACCAGGCCTGCCGCGGCGAGCAATTGCGTCGACGCCACCGCCACGCCGATCGCCAGCGCATAGGCGCGGACCAGCCGGCCGTCGCCCTCCGCCCACCAGCCGCGCAGGCTGGAGAGCAGGCAAAAGCCGCTCAACAGGCCGACCGCGCCATAGACGAGGCCGATCACCAGTCCGCTCAACACGATAATATTGGCAGCGCTTTGCACGTGTATTTCCTCGGGCCGTTTCGCGGCCGAAATTGCCGCCACGGCTCAAATAAGATGCAAATTTAGCCCTGCTATAACGTCGCTTGCATGGGCCCGTCCACGGCCGCGCAATGCAAAGAATGAAGCTGTCGCGCGCGAGGCGAAAGGGAGAATAAAACCTTCGCTCTCAACCGAAATGCGAACGGTTTCGTTCCCGCCCGGCCGACGCAAATATGGGATGCGATGGTTTACGCCGGCCGCAGGATCACGCGGTCGCGCGACGAACCGGCCACTGCGATGAAGGCCGCCTTGGCCTGTTCCAGCGGATAGATGGCGGCCTGCTTGATCGGGAACGGTTTGAGATGCCCGCTGGCAAAGCCGGGTCCGAGCTCCCTGAGCACAGCACCGGTTGCGATCGACGACAGGCCCAACGTATCGATGCCGACATAGGTGTGCTGGCCGCGATAGAACTCCAAAATGTTGAACTGCACGATGCGGTCGACCGCGGCGATCAGGATCTGGCGCCCGCGCAGCGCCAGCGATTTATGCGCGGCTTCAAAATAGGGATCGCCGACGGTGTTGAAGACGATGTCGGCGCCCTTGCCGTCGGTCAGTTCGCGCACGCGCGCGGCGACGTCGGTCACGGCAGCATTGACGATCTCGACTTTCGAATTGGTGTGGCCTTCGTAAGATTCGTCCTTGCGGACGACACCGATCACACGCGCACCGTGCCAGCTCGCGATCTGCACCGTCGCCTGGCCAACCTTGCCGTTGACGCCCATCACCAGCACGGTCTCGCCGGCTTTTGGAATTCCGGCGCGGCGCAGCCCTTCCATCGCCGTCACGAAGGGAACGCCGATACCGGCGGCTTCTTCCCAGGAAATGCTTTTCGGCTTTTCCACCACGGCGTCGGCTTCGACCACGAGATGCGTGGCATGGGTGCCGTCGCGGCGGATGCCGAGATCGCCGGAGGAGCCGAACACTTCGCGCCCGATCGATCCTGCCGGACCACCGATCACTACGCCTGCATAGTCGCGGCCGGGTGTGCGCGGAAACACCGCATAGGGCATCAGCCCGGTGGCGGCCTTGACGTCAGACGGGTTGACGGCCGCGGCCTTGACCTCGATCAGCAGTTCGTTCGCGGTGCGCGACAGGGTGCGGGTTTCGACCACCGGCGCCAGCGAAGCCGGGTTTTCCGATTTCGCCATCAATCGCACGCAACGCGCCTCGACCGATTGGCTGTCTGATATGGAGGCCGGCGTCATCGATATTCCCTGTCATGTGGGCTTCTAGCGCAATTTGACGCCCGCAGGGATCGCACCACCGTCGCGGCTTCGCCCCATGACTAGCGGACTGACCGCCGAGTTCAAGGGGCTTGTTGCGAGAGGCTGCTGAAGAAGAGCCGGCTAGAGCTTCGGCGGCGGCGCCGATCCCAGAATGGCTTCGATCGAAAGCCCGAGCCCCAATAGTTTTGGATCGCTGCCGACAGGACCATCGATCTCGAGCCCGACCGGCAGGCCGCCCGGCGTCATTCCCGCGTAAAGCGACAGGCCGGGAAGACCGGCATTGCTGCCGGGATCGGTGTTGCGGATCATGGTATCGAATGTCGGTACCGGCGCGCCGCCGTTGATCGACATCTCGCCGGAACCTTTCGCAGCATCGATAGTGGGTGCGGGCGCGACCGTGGTCGGAAACAGGATGGCGTCGAGGTTGTTGTCGCGGAAATACGCCTCGTACATTTTCTGCAGCGCTGGCCGATGCACCGAGATGGCATCCTGATAGGCACCGCCGAAGGCGTCGGCGGTGATGGCGCCAAACGCGCCCTTGACGTCGGGACTGGCGATCTTGGCAGCGATGTCGGCCAGCGTGATGTCGGTGATGCCGCTCGCCTTGAGATAAGCGGGGATGTCGGCGATCGGTTCGTGCAGCGCTACCGGGAACGACACTTTTGCGTTCAATTCAAACAGGCCGGGCATATCGACATCCACCAGGACGACGCCGGCGCCGGCAAGTTTTTCACGCGCCGCCTTGGTCACGGCTTCGAGGTCGCGGTCGAGTCCGGCCCAGAATGCCGCCGGGATGCCGAAACGCTTGCCGCTCAGCGGCTCCGCCTTTGCCATCGGCGTGGCGGTGATGACGGAATCGAGCAAAGCCACGTCCGCCACCGTACGGCCCATCGGGCCCACGGTGTCCCGGGTGTGGCTAATCGGGACCACCAGGTTGGCATCGTCATAGCGCCGCTCGGCGCCACCATTGCCGACCGACGGCCGCAGTCCGACAATGCCGCAAAGCGCTGCCGGCACCCGCGTCGAGCCACCGGTGTCGGATCCCAATCCGCAGCTGACGATACCGGCGGCGATTGCCGCGGCCGTTCCGCCGGAAGAGCCGCCGGGGATCCGGGTCTTGTCATAGGGATTCTTCACCGGACCCGCAAAGGATGCGAGGTTGGTGCTGGTGATGCCGAACGCGAGCTCATGCATGTTGGCCTTGCCGATCATGATGACGCCAGCCTTCAAAAGCCGGTCCAGCGACGGCGCGGTGAAGCTCGTCCGCGCATTCTGCAGCGCCGGCGTGCCGGCCGATGTCGGCATGTCGGCGGTGTTGATGTTGTCCTTTATGACGACCGGCAGGCCGGCAAGCGGGAGCGCGCCGCGTGACCACTCGTCGATTTCGGCCGCCGCTGCAATGGCCGGATCCGCGTTCAGGAGAATCAGCGCGTTGAGATCCCTGACCTGTTCGGCGCGCGCGATCGCGGCCTTGGTGACGTCGATAGCCTTGATCTGCTTGTTCCTGATCGCGGCGACGATGTCGGCAGCGGCCATTGGGTTGGAATCAGCCATGGCGGGGGCAACGCCTCCGAGCCACGGAACAACGGCGCCGGCCGCCAAAGCCGCCGACGATTTCATTATATCACGGCGAGACGGAGCGGGCATGAACACATCCTTCGGTTGATGTCAGATACTAGCCCTTCGGGCGCTTGTCGAACACCCGCCTTGCCTTCCCCAGCGAACGTTCCAGCGTCTCGGGGGCGACAGCTCTGATGCGGGCGGTGATGCCGATGGTGTTCTTGATGAAGGTGGCGACTTTTTCCGTATGTGCTGATAGCCCGCTGCCGTCCCAATGTTCGGGGCGCGCTTCCGCCAGCACGGTCATTTCGTCCATACGACCGTCGCGCGTCAGTTCGATGACGAAATGCCCGCCACACCAGTCGGTCGCCAGCAGCGCTTCCTCGATCTGAGTCGGAAACACGTTGACTCCGCGCAGGATGATCATGTCGTCCGAGCGTCCGGTGACCTTTTCCATCCGCCGCATACTCGGCCGCGCCGTGCCCGGCAGCAGCCGCGTCAGGTCGCGGGTGCGGTAGCGGATGATCGGAAACGCCTCCTTGGTCAGCGAGGTGAATACCAGTTCGCCCTTCTCGCCGTCCGGCAGCACCGCGCCGGTCTCGGGATCGATCACTTCGGGATAGAAATGATCCTCCCAGATATGCAGGCCGTCCTTGCTCTCCACGCACTCCTGCGCGACGCCGGGACCGATCACTTCGGACAGACCATAAATATCGGTCGCATCCATATCGAATGTCTGTTCGATCTCGGAGCGCATCGCATTGGTCCACGGTTCGGCGCCGAAGATACCGAATTTGAGTGAGGATTTGCGTGGATCGAGACCCTGCTTCTTGAATTCGTCTGATATCGCCAGCATGTAGCTCGGCGTTACCGTGATGATGTCGGGCTTGAAATCGTTGATCAGCTGCACCTGCCGCTCGGTCATGCCGCCGGACACCGGCACCACGGTGCAGCCGAGTTTCTCGGCGCCGTAATGCGCGCCGAGCCCGCCGGTGAAGAGGCCGTAGCCATACGCATTGTGCATGATCATGCCGGTGCGGCCGCCGGCGGCGCGGATCGAGCGCGCCATCACATCGGACCACATGTCGATATCGGCCCTGGTATAGCCGACCACGATCGGCTTGCCGGTGGTGCCCGAAGACGCATGGACGCGAACCATCTTCTCGCGCGGCACCGCGAACATGTTGAACGGATAATTGTCGCGCAGGTCGGTTTTGACCGTGAACGGAAACTTGCCGAGGTCGGAAAGCTGCTTGAAATCACCGGGATGCACGCCGGCCTTGTCGAAGGCCTTTTTGTAGTGGGCGACATTGTCGTAGGCATGCGCCAGCGACCAGGCCAGACGCCTGGTCTGCAACGCCATGATTTCGTCGCGGGAAGCGCGCTCAGCCGCATCCAATTCGGCGCTATAACCGCCGGCACGGGATTGAAGGTTTGTCGAAGCCATCGCGTTTCCCCAAAAACGGTTTCTTCTTAAGCAGCTACCTTAAGCCTTCGTAACAATCTCCGGCAGCCACGCACCACCGATGGTGCGGGAATGCCCACGGAATTCCGCGATCACCAAATCGTTGGCGGTGACGCGCACGTCGTAGATGCCCGACCGGCCGCTGCGGGAGATTTCCCGCGCCGACGCCACCAGCACGTCGCCGAGCTTGCCGGGCCGGATAAAGGTGACATTGCACTGCGCCGCCACGGCGCGCTCGTTATGGGTATTGCAGGCAAAGGCGAAGGTGGAATCCGCCAGCGTAAAGATGAAGCCGCCATGCGCGATGCGCTGACCGTTGACCATTTCCGGCTTGACCGTCATCGAAAGCGTCGCCCTGCCCGGCCCGATCTCGACGATTTGCATGCCGAGGCCCTTGCTGGCGTCGTCCTCTTTCCACATCGCGTCCGCGCAGGCGCGCGCAAGGTCGTCGGGCGAAAGCGTGGCATTGACATTCACTGCGGTCTCCCTGTCGGGCCTGTTGCAACAAGCCTCTGTCATTCGGTTAGTCTTGAGCGAAGCATCTGAGGTGTCAACGCTCCCTCCGTCATTCCGGGGCGCGTCGAAGACGCGAACCCGGAATCTCGAGATTCCGGGTCTGGTCCTGCGAACCATCCCGGAATGACGTCGTCATCAAACATGATCGTAGTCCACCACGACCCGGTCCGACACCGGACGCGCCTGGCAGGTGAGGATGAACCCCGCCTTCAGTTCCCACGGCTCCAGCGAATAATTCACTTCCATCTCGGCATCGCCCTCGACCAGCTTGGCGCGGCAGGTCGAGCACATGCCGCCCTTGCAGGCGAACGGCAGGTCCATACCGGCGCGCAGGGCGGCGTCCAAAATGGATTCATCCTCGGCCACCGGCACCTCGCGGCGCTTGCCGTCGATGACGAGCGAAGCCAGCGCCTTCGGCGGCGCGGACGCCGCGATCACTTTTTTGACGCGCGGCTTGCCGCCGAACTCGGAGACGAAACGCTCGACATGGATACGATCCTGGGCAATGCCGATCTCGCGGCAGGTCGTTTCGATATCCTCGCTCATCCCCGTAGGGCCGCAGATGAAGACGTGATCGACGCTGGCTGCCGGCACTAGCGAGCGCAGCAGCACGCGCACTTTCGCGCCGTCGAGCCGGCCGTGTAGGATCGGGATGTCCTGCTCCTCGCCGGAGATGACGTGGAAGAGCGAAAACCGCTGCATGAAGCGGTCTTTCAATTCCTCCAGCTCTTCGAGGAACAACATGCTGTTCGTTGAGCGGTTGCCATAGAACAGGAAAAATCGGCTGTTCGGCTCGCGTGCCAGTACTCCCTTGACGATCGACAGGATCGGCGTGATGCCGGACCCTGCGGCAAAGCCGACATAGACCCGCGCCTCCTCGGGCGCATGCGCGACGCCGAAGCGGCCGGTCGGGGTCATGACGTCAAGTTCGTCGCCGGGTTTCAGTTCGTCCGCGGCCCAGCTTGAAAACGCGCCGCCATCGACCTTCTTGACGGCGATCCGCAACTCGCCGTCGTCGGGGCCGGAGCAGATCGAATAGGAACGGCGCACTTCCTCGCCATCCATGGTCGTGCGCAGGGTCAGGTACTGACCGGGCGCAAAACTGTAATCGTTGGTCAACTCCGCGGGGATCGCAAAGGTTAGCGATATCGCATCCGACGCTTCACGGCGCAGATCGTTGACGGCGAGACGATGGAAACGAGGTGTAAGGGACATCATCAATCTTCCAACGTCATTGCGAGGAGCGTAGCGACGAAGCAATCCATTCTTTCTTTTCGCGGCGGCATGGATTGCTTCGCTTCGCTCGCAATGACGATCCTAGTGACACTTGAAATAGTCGAACGGTTCACGGCAGCTCTTGCAGCGCCACAGCGCCTTGCACGAGGTCGAACCAAATTCGGAGAGAACTTCCGTATTCACCGAGCCGCATTGCGGGCACGCCACCTGCTGCTCACCGAACAGCGCACGGCGCGAACTTGATGCCTGCGGCGGCGCGATGCCGTATTCCCGGAGTTTTCTGCGGCCGTCCTCGCTCATCCAGTCGGTGGTCCAGGCCGGCGACAGCACGGTGCGGATTTTCGGCCGCGCGATGCCGGCGCGCTTCAGCGCCAGTTCGATCTCCAGCGCGATCATGTTCATCGCTGGACAGCCGGAATAGGTCGGCGTGATCGCGACCTCGACACGGCCGTCGCTGACCGCGACCTCACGCAGCACGCCGAGATCGGCGATGGTGAGCACCGGAATTTCGGGATCGACCACCTGCGCGGCCGCATCCCAGGCGCGCCGGCGCAGATCGGCATCGCTGAGCATGACGGTTACCATGTCGCCCCCGGAAATGTTCGCGGCATCGACTGCAACTCGCTGAGGAGATGACCGAGATGCTCGCTGTGGCGGCCGTCGCGGCCGCCCTGCTGCATCCAGTCGCTCTTCGGCAAGACCAGTGTCGCCTCATGGACGACGCCGGACACGGTCTTGAGCCATGACGCGTGCAATTTCGCAGGCTCGACCGCGATGCCGGCATCGATCAGGCCGCGCTCGCTGTCGTCGAAATGGAACATCTCGCCGGTGTAGGCCCAGAGATCATCGATCGCGGTCTGCGCGCGGCGGTGGCTTTCCCCGGTGCCGTCGCCGAGCCGCACCATCCATTCCGACGAATGCCGCAGATGATACGCGGTTTCCTTTTCCGATTTGGCCGCGATCGCGGCCAGGGTCGGATCGCTGGATTGCATCATCGCGCGCCAATAGAGGTCGGCAAAGGCCGCGTAGAAAAACTGCCGCACCATGGTGCGCGCGAAATCGCCGTTCGGCTGTTCCAGCAGCAGCAGATTGCGGTACTGCCTGACGTCGCGCAGATAGGCGAGCTTGTCTTCGTCGTTGCCCTTGCCTTCGACCCTGGCGGCGTAGGAATAGAGCTCGCGCGCCTGGCCCAGCAGATCGAGGCCCATATTGGCCAGCGCCATGTCTTCTTCCATCATCGGCGCGTGGCCGCACCATTCCGACAGCCGATGGCCGAGAATGAGCGCATCATCCGCACGGCGCAGCGCGTAGAGCACCAGCGGGGTTTCGGAGACCTGGATCGATGCAACGGCCATCACATATGCCCGACTTCGTCAGGCACGTCGTAGAACGTCGGGTGCCGGTAGATCTTGGATTCCGCGGGCTCGAACATCATGCCCTTTTCGGACGGATCGGACGCCGTGATCGCATTCGACGGCACCACCCAGATCGAGAGCCCCTCGCCGCGGCGGGTATAGATGTCGCGGGCGGCCTGCAGCGCCAGCGTGGTGTCGGCGGCGTGCAGCGAGCCGACATGTTTGTGCGCAAGTCCGTTGCGGCTGCGAATGAAAACTTCCCAGAGCGGCATGTTCGGCGTGGCCATGATGATCTCCCTATTCCGCCGCTTGCGCGTGTTGGCGTTGCTTGCGCTTTTCGGCATAGGCCGCCGCCGCCTCGCGTACCCAGGCGCCGTCGTCATGCGCCTTGCGCCGCGCCGCCAGCCGGTCGCGGTTGCAGGGGCCGTTGCCGGCGAGCACCTGGTTGAATTCTTCCCAGTCGATTGCGCTGTATTCCCAGTTTCCGTTGGCATTCTGCTTCATGCCGGGATCGGGAATCGTCAGTCCCAGGAACTGCGCCTGCGGCACCGTCGCATCGACGAATTTCTGCCGCAGTTCGTCGTTGGAGAAGCGCTTGATCTTCCATTTGGTCGAAGTGTCCGAGTGCTGGCTCGCCTTGTCGGGCGGGCCGAACATCATCAGCACCGGCCACCACCAGCGATCCAGCGCGCTCTGCGCCATCGCCTTCTGCTCTTCGGTGCCCTTCGACAGCGTCACCATGATTTCAAAACCCTGGCGCTGGTGGAAGGATTCTTCCTTGCAGACGCGGATCATCGCGCGCGCATAGGGGCCGTAGGAACAACGGCACAGCGGAATCTGGTTCATGATCGCCGCGCCGTCGACCAGCCAGCCAATGGCGCCGATGTCGGCCCAGGTCAGCGTCGGATAATTGAAGATCGAGGAATATTTCGCCTTCCCCGCCAGCATCAAATCGACCAGCTCTTCGCGCGAGGTGCCGAGGGTCTCGGCGGCGGCATAGAGATAGAGCCCGTGGCCGCATTCGTCCTGCACCTTGGCCAGCAGCGCTGCCTTGCGGCGCAGCGACGGCGCGCGCGTGATCCAGTTGCCCTCGGGCAGCATGCCGACGATTTCGGAATGGGCGTGCTGGGAAATCTGCCGCGTCAGCGTCTTGCGATAGGCCTCCGGCATCCAGTCGTTCGCCTCGATCCGATCGTCGGCATCGATGCGCGCCTGGAACTGGGCGGAGCGTGTGGCGTCCTCGATGTGGCTGTTATCGCCGTCGGACGTATTGAGCGCCTGCGTGTACATGGCCGACCTCCCCGTGTGTTCTTGGAGCTCAATATATAACAAAAAAACACATATGCAAGTTATTTTTGTAACATGTTCTAGGC
>JBOHIT010000056.1:0-7004 GCA_050726155.1 Bradyrhizobium sp. | reverse complement strand
GTCGAAAACACGATGATCTTGGGATTTGCGACGCGAATGATGTGTTCGAGCACCAGCGCCGCATAGGTCAGCAACGGTTGCCTTGCGTCGGAGATCACCTCGATATTGGCCAGCATGTTGGCCGCCGCCAGCCGCCGCAGCCGCATCGCGAAATCGAGCGCGTCCGCCGCCGGGATCGAATAGCCGTGCATCACCCGCAGCGGATAGTCGCTCTGGATGATGTGGATGCGCGCCAGCGCGCGCCAGGTGCCGCCGACCGCATAGAAGGTCCGGCCGCGGCCGGCCTTGAGCTGGGCGACATCGGTCAGTTCGTCGCGCACGATCCGCTCGGCGCGTTTCAGCGACTTGTCCGACAGGTCCTGCAGCGCCAGGCTTCCGAGCGGGAGCGTCACGCCGCTGCGGACGCGGTTGCCGTGCACGTCGATCAGTTCGAGCGAACCGCCGCCGAGATCGCCGACGATGCCGTCGGGATTGTGCACGCCGGAGACGACGCCGAGCGCCGACAATTTGGCTTCGCGCGGTCCCGACAGGATCTGGATGCGGGCGCCGCAGATGCGCTCGGCCTTGGCGATGAAGTCGGGGCCGTTGGAGGCGTCGCGGCAGGCCGCGGTGGCGATGGCATAGACGCGGCCGACCTTCTGGATCCGGCACAGCGCGCGAAACCGCCGCAGTGCGGTCAATGCCTTGCCGACGGCGTCGGTCGCCAGCAGGCCGGTGGTCTGAACCTCGCGGCCGAGCCCGCACAGTGCCTTTTCGTTGAAGATGGTGACGAGGCTGCGCGCCATCGTTTCATAGACAACGAGACGAACCGAGTTCGAACCGATGTCGATGACGGCGACGCTAGAGGCGCGCTTGCGCGATCGCGTCACCGGCAAAATCCCTTATGAGGATTGCTGACGTTCGTTCCGGCGCGTGAGGCGGCGCGGCGAAGATTCCTTGAGAGACTTTCCACGGCCTGACAGACTCGGATTGGTCATGAAGTAGTTGTGCAGATTGAACGGCTCTTCGCCTTTCGCGGCCTTCATACGCGTTGATGACCCGTCGGGCAACAATTGCCAGCTTTGCTCGGTATCCTTCAAATTCGCGACCATGATCTGTTCGAGAACCTGCTGATGCACCGTGGGATTTTGCAACGGACAGAGCACTTCGACGCGGCGGTCGAGGTTGCGCGGCATCATGTCGGCGGACGAGATATACACAGCCGCTTTTGTGCTCGGCAGGCCCTGACCCATGCCGAAGCAGTAGATTCGGCCATGTTCCAGGAACCGGCCGATGATGGATTTGACGCGGATGTTCTCGGATAGTCCGGGCAGACCGGGCCGCAGGCAGCAGATTCCGCGCACCACCAGATCGATAGAAACCCCGGCCTGCGAGGCCTCGTACAGCGCGTCGATGATGTCGGGGTCGACCAGCGAATTCATCTTCATCCAGATCGCGGCCGGCTTGCCGTGGCGGGCGTAGTTGGTCTCGCCGTGAATGTGTTCGATGATGCGCTTGCGCAGCGTCAGCGGCGACACCGCCATGCGCTCGATGTCGCTCGGCTCGGCATAGCCGGTGATGTAGTTGAACACCCGCGCGGCATCGCGCCCGATGATCGGGTCCGAGGTGAAGTAGGAGAGGTCGGTGTAGATGCGCGCCGTGACAGGATGATAATTGCCGGTGCCGGTGTGGACATAGGTGGTGAGGTTGCCGCCCTCGCGGCGCACCACCATCGAGAGCTTGGCGTGGGTCTTCAATTCGATGAACCCGTAGACCACCTGCACGCCGGCGCGTTCGAGGTCGCGCGCCCAGCGGATATTGGCCTCCTCGTCGAACCGCGCCTTCAGTTCGATCAGGGCGGTCACCGATTTGCCGGCGTCGGCGGCTTCCGCCAGCGTGCGCACGATCGGCGAGTTGTTGGAGGTGCGATAGAGTGTCTGCTTGATGGCGACGACATCGGGGTCGCGGGCGGCCTGTTGCAGGAATTGGACGACGACGTCGAAGGATTCGTAAGGGTGATGAACGACCAGGTCTTTCTGCCGGATCGCGGCGAAGATATCGCCGCCATGATCGCGCACCCGCTCGGGGTGGCGCGGCACATAGGGGACGAATTCGAGGTCGGGGCGGTCGAGCCGGGTCAATTGCGACAACTCGTTCATCGCCAGCACGCCGTCGACCAGGAAGATCTCGTCGTCGGCGGTGGAGAGCGCCTGCTGCACGAAGCCGCGCAGTTCTTCCGGCATCTTGGCTTCCATCTCGAGCCGGATCACCGATCCGCGGCGGCGCCGTTTCAGCGCGGTCTCGAACAGCCGCACCAGATCCTCGGCCTCTTCCTCGATTTCCAGTTCGGAGTCGCGGATGATGCGGAACGCGCCCTGGCCCTTGACGGTGTAGCCCGGGAACAGTTTTCCGATGAACAGGCCGGTGGCCTGTTCCAGCGTGATCAGGCGGACCGTGCCGTCCTTCGCCGGGGGCAGGCGGATGAAGCGGTCGATCTTGCCGGGCATACGAATGAGCGCGTTCATCGGCTTGCCGTCGGCGACCCGCGCCAGATGCAGCGCGATCGTGAAACCGAGGCTCGGGATGAACGGGAAGGGGTGCGCCGGATCGATCGCGAGCGGCGTCAGCAGCGGAAAGATGTTGTGAAGGAAGTGGTCCTCGATCCAGCTCCGCTCGGCCTTGGTGACGTCATGGCCATCGATCAGGACGATGCCGGTCTTGGAGAGAATGGTGCGCAAGTCGCTCCAGATCGCCTGCTGGTCGGAGGCAAGCTCTGAAACCGTCTTGTTGATGGCGACGAGTTGTTCGGACGGCGTCAGGCCGTCGGGGCTGCGCTCGGCGATGCCTTCGCGGACCTGCGCCTTGATACCGGCGACGCGGACCATGAAGAACTCATCAAGGTTATTGGCTGAAATCGACAGGAACCGGACGCGTTCCAGCGCTGGGTGGCCGAGATTGACGGCTTCCTCGAGCACCCGGCGATTGAAATGCAGCCAGGACAGCTCGCGGTTGATAAATCGCTCAGGGCTCTTGGCGATCGCCGGCGGCGCTTCGGCAACTACATCTTTTTCTTTAATTTCAATAACTTGTGCCGATTCCATGAAGTTTCGATCCATCTTGCGCGAGGCGCAGGGCGACGTTAAGCGACTGCCGTGCGCACCATGTGATACGCCGATGACGTTTCGATGACATTGATGTTCCGCCAGGCCTCGCCGTCAAGGCGGCAGGGGCGCGACACGGACGCCGGTCAGGCGTCGCGGAACAATTCAGCCGCCAGGGCCCGGGTCACCGGCCGGCCCAGCCGTAGCGCCTCGGTATCCAGGAGGTCGACGGCCTGCCGCGCAGCGGCATAGGAGCGTTCGATCCGGCTGATCAGATAGCTCACGACGGTCTCGTCGATGCTGAGCTGGCGGTCGGCGCAGAATTTGACGATCAGGCCCCGGAACAAGAGATCGTCGGGTGGCAATAACGGTACCGTCGGCACCGCGCGCAAGCGCGATCGCAAATCGCGCAATTCGACCTCGAAGGCGGCTGGCGCGATCCGCGCCGTCATCAGGATCGAGGCTTCGTCTTCCCGCGCCAGATTCATCAAATGGAACATGGCGCGTTCGTCGAAATCGCCGGGCTTGAGGTCTTCAACGACCAGTGCGCCGGTTGCCAGCGCTCCGGGCACGGCGTTTGGCGTCAAGGCATGCGCCGGGATCGAGCGGGCGCCGGCCGCTTCGGTCCAGATCGCGGCGAGGTGGCTCTTGCCGCATCCTTCAGGCCCCACCAGCAGCATGATGCGGTTCGGCCAGTCGGGCCAGCTTTCGATCAGCGCCAGGCCTGCTTCATTGGCCGGCCCTTCCAGAAAATTGTCGCGGGTCAGGCTTTCTGCATGCGGCAGCGCCAGGGCAAGCTGACGGGGTTGAACGCGAACTGCCACGCAAATCTCCGGAACCATAGCGTTTTCAAGCGAAGTGGGTACAGGTTCGCATAGCAATCAAGTTTACGCAGATTGCGTAGACTTATCTGCGGTAGAAAACGCGTCAAACAAACCACTTCAAGCAAGATGTCTAATTGGCTTCGATCGTACCCATATGCCGCACCCACTCCACGAGATAGAGGGAGACGGAAACCAAAGTAAAGACCGTAACAAAGCCCATCAGGATCAGGTCATAGGGCGCCGGCTTGAAGTTGAAGCCGAGCGAGGCCAGCACCAATGCGGCGAACGCGACCTGTGCCACCGTATTGAGCTTCGACACCATCAGGGGTTTCATCGGGATCGGCTTGTCGAACAACCATGACACGATCACGGCTGACACGATCATGATGTCGCGCGACACCACGAGGATGACGATCCACAGCGGCACCGCGCCCCAGATGCCCAGCGAAACGTAGATCGACACCAAAAGCGCCTTGTCGGCCAAGGGATCGAGCAGGGCGCCGAGTTCGCTGGCCATGTTGAAGCGCTTGGCGAGGAAGCCGTCGACGGCGTCGCTGACGCCGGCAATGACGAAGATCGCGAACGCGATTTCCATCTGCTTGGAGGCGATCGCCCAAACGATGATCGGCACCAGGATGATGCGCCCCAGCGTAATGATATTCGGAATATTCAACTCGGTCGCTTCCCGGCTACCGGCCTGATTTCGCAGTAGATGCGGCCCTTTGCGGGGCGGGCCGGTTGTTATCTACATAGTATATCGCCCCTGCGCTTGCGAGCCATTGCAGGAATGCGGAATTCCTCGTAACCAGCCGTCTTCTGACGGGAATTGAGCATGATCGACCGCAAAAACGGGCTCACTTACGCCGATTCGGGCGTCGATATCGATGCGGGCAATCGCCTCGTCGACCTCATCAAGCCGATGGTGCGCGCCACCGCCCGCGCCGGCGCCGATGCCGAAATCGGCGGCTTTGGCGGGCTGTTCGACCTCAAGGCGGCCGGCTTCAAGGATCCGATCCTGGTGGCGGCGACCGACGGCGTCGGCACCAAGGTCAAGATCGCGATCGAGACCGGCCTGCATGGCGGGATCGGCATCGATCTGGTGGCGATGTCGGTCAACGACCTCGTGGTGCAAGGCGCCGAGCCGCTGTTCTTCCTCGACTATTTCGCCTGCGGCAAGCTCGACCCGGAAGCCACCGCGGCGATCGTCGCCGGTGTCGCCGAAGGCTGCCGGGAATCCGGCTGCGCCCTGATCGGCGGCGAGACCGCCGAAATGCCCGGTCTCTACAAGGACGGCGATTACGATCTCGGCGGCTTTGCGGTCGGGGCGGCCGAGCGCGGCACGCTGCTGCCCACTGCGGATATCGCCATCGGCGATGCCGTGATCGGCCTGGCCTCGTCAGGCGTACATTCCAACGGTTTCTCGCTGGTGCGGAAAATCGTCGAGCAATCCGGCCTCGGCTTCGATGCGCCGGCGCCGTTCTCGCCGGTCATGACGCTCGGCGGCGCGCTGCTGACGCCGACGCGGCTCTATGTGAAGTCCTGCCTGCGCGCGATCCGCGAAACCGGCGCGATCAAGGGCCTCGCCCACATCACCGGCGGCGGCTTCACCGACAACATTCCGCGCGTGCTGCCGAAGCATCTCGGCGTCGGCATCGATCTGGCGCGGCTGCCGGTGTTGCCGGTGTTCAAATGGCTGGCCGAGCAGGGCGGCATCGCCGAGCTCGAATTGCTGCGCACCTTCAATTGCGGCATCGGCATGATCGCGATCGTCAAGCCGGACGCGATCGAGAAGGTCTCCGAAATCTTCGCCGAGGGTGGCGAGACCGTCGCCCTGCTCGGCGAAGTGATCGCCGCGGCAGGCGAGCACCGCGTGGTCTATAACGGTCATCTGGACCTGTCGCGGTGACGCCATGAAGCGCCGCGTCGCGATATTGATCTCCGGGCGCGGATCCAACATGGCCGCGCTGATCGACGCGGCGAAGGCTCCGGATTTTCCGGCCGAAATCGTCACGGTGATTTCCAACCGAGCCGATGCCGGTGGCCTGGAAAAGGCCGCAGCCAGCGGCATCGCCACGACAATCATCGAGAGCAAGCCGTTCGGCAAGGACCGCGCCGGCTTCGAGGCGTTGCTACAGCGGGCGCTGGATGAAAAGCATGTCGAGCTGATTTGCCTCGGCGGCTTCATGCGGCTGTTCACCGCCGAATTCGTCCAGCGCTGGTATGGCAAAATGCTCAACATCCATCCCTCGCTGCTGCCGTCGTTTCCGGGCCTCGATCCGCACGGCCAGGCGCTCTCAACCGGCGTGAAGATTTCCGGCGCCACCGTGCATTTCGTGATCCCGGAAACCGACGCGGGACCGATCGTGATGCAGGGCGCGGTGACGGTCACCGATGACGACACTGCCGACACGCTGGCGCAGCGCATCCTCGGCGTCGAGCATCGCATCTACCCGGCGGCGCTGCGGCTGCTCGCCAGCGGCAAGGTTCGCCTCGAGGGTGACATCTGCAAGGTTTCGGGACGGGCGTCGCCGGACGGAACCCTGATCTGGCCCGCGGCGGACTAGGTCGTTGCGGGCAAGCCAAGCCACCTGTGGCCGCCGAACAACAACGGCCGCTATTCAGTCCTTGGTGAGCATCGTAACCAATTGACGCTCCGCACGAACTGGGCGCAAATCGAGGCTGGCCGACGGGTTTTTTGGCGTTTTCGAGCGGACGCTTTTTTCAGGAATGACGTTGATGCGCTGCTCATCGCGCGCCGAAGGGGTGGTGGCCGGTCGCGCGCTCGCGCCGTTGGCGGCTGTTGCTATTGTGCTTGCGATCGCCGTGATCGCGCCCGCGCAGGCGCAGTCGCCGCCGTCGACACCCACACCGACACCCACAGCGACGCCCACGCCCACGCCGACGCACACAACCTCGCCAAGTCCTTCACCATCGCCTTCGCCGTCGCCATCCCCGACACCATCGCCGACGCCGTCGCCCACAGCGGGACTGATCAACTCAACCGTGTCGTCGACCTCGACGATCACCAATCTCGGCAGCAATTTCCTGGAGCGCTTCGGCACCACCAGCGGCTTTTCCCGCATGATGCGCACCAATCCGG
>JBOHIT010000055.1:0-2166 GCA_050726155.1 Bradyrhizobium sp. | reverse complement strand
TTCCTGACCCACAGAAGCAGGGCTTCCATACAATAAAGCTCGTCCTGGGTGCGGGCGCCGTACAGCAAATGGATCGGCCGCTTGTCGCGAGAGACGAATGCCTTTTCCAGAATCGACATGATCGGCGCAAGCCCGGTTCCTCCGGCAACACACACCGCCGGCCGCCAGTCGTTCGCCGAGAAGCCAAAATGGCCGAACGGCCCCAACAATTGCAGCATGCTGCCCGATGACAGCTCGGACACGAACTTGCCGACTTTTCCGTTCGGATAGGCGCGAACGTGAAATTCAACGATGTCACGGCCCGGCCGGTTCGCGGCTGAGTAGGTGCGGTTCGGGGCAATTCCGGGGACAACCCATTCGAAGCACTGCCCGGCGTGAAATTCGACAGGCCAGGGCGTCTCGACCGTGATCCCGTAGATGGTCGGGGTCAGCAACTCGACGCGCTGAACCAGCGTATTGAACATAGAGGGACGAATCGAAACTATTTCGGTTTCAAGCAGTGGAAGATCGAGCACAACGTCGCTGCGGGGAAAGCACATGCAGGTCAGGATGTCGCCCCGCGCACGATGCGCATCCGTGTAGATTGCCGGATCCGCTCCCGGCATTTCCTGCACTTCGCCGGACATGACCTTCGCCATGCATTCTCCGCATTCGCCGGAGCGGCAGTTATAAGGCACGGGAAGACCGATCTGGATGCAGCCATCCAGCAACGTCTGGTCGCTTCGGCACGTCAGTTCGCTCGAGGAAGGAACAAGCCTGACTTCGAAGGAGGATGCCGTCTGCACGCCGATCTCTTTTCTCGTGATCAGCCCGCGTACATCGAATTGGCTGACAGCTTGCCGCCGATCAACTTGACGAACTCGGCACTGGTCGCCGGGAGCTTTACGCCCCATTCCTTGGTGATGAAGGCATGCACCTGCTGATAAAATGTCTCGCGCATTCCCTCGTTGGTGTCGGACTTCAAGCCCCAGTGACGGTAACGCTCGTTGGAACGAGAATTGTCGCCGCCGAACGATGAAAGACCAACCGGCAACCATTTCATCACGGCCTTTTCGATTTCCGACTTACCTTCGGGGTTTTGCAACAGGCTCTTGACGCCGTCCATGCCGAGACCGACATGGCCGTATTCCTCGTTCAGGGTGTCCTGGCAGGCCTGGCGGAACGGTTCATAAGGCGACTTGATGAAATGGCGGAACTGGTGTGCCGCCGCGCGGTCGACCAACGCAAGAAAGACCATCTGATCAGCCCACGTATCGATCGGCACGTCGAATGTCGAAAGATGCGATTTTTCCCTGACCACCTCTTGCCAGTCGAGATTCAGGTCCTCGAGCAGCTTGCGAAAGCGCAAATGATGGCCGTATTCTTCCATCACGGTTTTTGCCATCCGCATCTTCAGGTCGGCCGTCGGAGCCTTGAGGATGCTGCGCTCAAACGAATCCGCACCGAATTCCTCGCTGACGACGTGAATCGCAATGATGTTCAGTTGCAGCTTCTTGAACTCGTCATTCTGATCGAAAAACGCCGCCGGCGTTACATTGCTGATGCCGGCTTGATTGCTGTTAAGCTGGATCATGTTCTAACTCCTTGACGAAAATCTATTGATAGAAGCTGCGCGGCTTTTCCGAGATATCCGCAATGACGTTCTTGACCTGGGTGAACGCGTACATTGTCTCAAACCCGTCCTCGCGCCCAAAGCCGCTCGCTTTCGTGCCGCCAAATGCCGCGCCCGACGGAAACAGGTTGTAGCAGTTGATCCAGACGCGCCCGGCCTGGATATCACGCGCG
Organism: Bradyrhizobium sp.; assembly: GCA_050726155.1. Taxonomy (GTDB): domain Bacteria; phylum Pseudomonadota; class Alphaproteobacteria; order Rhizobiales; family Xanthobacteraceae; genus Bradyrhizobium. Next base: position 381 of record JBOHIT010000055.1, on the reverse strand, counting down.
GTGCGATGGGCCCGTCCCATGTTTTCCGTCCAGATACCGGCTGCCAGGCCAAAATCGAGAAGATTCGCGGTCTGCATCATCGCATACTCGCTCGACCAGCTCTGGAACGTGACGACAGGGCCGAAAATCTCCTCGCTTGCGATCACCATATCCGCTTCGGCCTCCGCGAAAACGGTCGGCTCCATAAACAGCGCGTTTGGATAATCTTTCATCTTCATGCGGTTACCGCCTGCGATCAACTTGGCGCCCTCGCTCTTGCCGATATCGACGTAACGCAGCACCTCATTCAGATGATCTTCAAACACCATGGTCCCCATGGTGGTGCCCTTCTCGAACGGATTACCGATCTTCAACTGCGGAATGAGATCGATTACCTTCTGC
>JBOHIT010000054.1:0-11032 GCA_050726155.1 Bradyrhizobium sp. | reverse complement strand
TTAGTGCATCCATTATTATTCTTGCCCAACTGCCCTCGGCCGCCTGTCGCCGGAGCGGGCGAGGCGGCACGCCACCTTCTCTAGGAAAAACGACTCTCCCTCAAGGCCCATGTAGGAGATTTTACTGTCTTGCCCCGCATGGGAGGCATGAAAATCCCTTCGGCGTTGATGACCCCGCGAAATCGCGTAAGCTGCGCGGCAGGGGAAACGAATGTCCGATGATCTGAAATTCACGGTCCAGCGCCCGCCGGCTTACGGCGAATTGACCGACCTGCTGCCCGGGATGTTCTGGGTACGGCTGCCGATGCCGACGATACCCAATCACGTGAATTGCTGGCTGCTCGATAATGGCCCGGGATGGACGCTGGTCGATTGCGGCCTGAACACCGACGACACCTTTGAAATCTGGGACAAACTCTGGCGCGGGCTGCTGCGCGCCCGGCCGTTGCAGAACCTCACCTTCACGCATGCGCATCTCGATCACTTCGGCCTCGCCGGCTATCTGGTGAAGGAGATGAAATGCGCGGTGCGCATGCCGTTGGCTGAATGGCTCAGCGGCTGGAAGATGTGGCATGAGCGCGAGGAAGGTCCCGGCGAACAGTTTGCCGCCTTCATGAAGCGAAACGGCGCCTCCGACGAAGACGCCGCGCGGATCATGGAAGCCCAGCGCCAGTCGAAATATCTTGGCCTGCGGCCGCCGCGCGAATTCATCCGTATCAGGGACGGCGACCTGATCGCGATGGGGCGGCGCGAGTGGCGGGTGATCACGGTTGGCGGGCATTCGCCCGAACATGCGATGTTCTATTGCGAGAGCGACAAGCTCCTGATCGCAGGCGACCAGATCCTGTCGCACATGGCGCCATCGGTGATCGTGCCGGCGGCGCAGCCGGACGCCAACCCGATGCAGGAGTATCTGGATTCGCTGGCGCGGCTCGATGCGCTGGCGCCGGATACGCTGGTACTGCCGTCGCATGGTCTGCCGTTCCGCGGACTGCATGCGCGGCTGGCGCAGCTGCGCGAACATCATCAGGCGCGGCTCGACGACGTCGCATCCGTCGTCACCGGCAAGACCACCGCGTTTGCGATCGCGCAGGAAGTGTTCACACGGGTGCTTTATGCCAATCCGCGTCAGGCGTTTGGCGAATCGCTTGCGCATCTGAATTGGCTTGCCTCGACGGGTAGACTGGCGCGCGATGTCGATGCCGATGGCGCCATTGCTTTCGCGCCGACATAACGCAACGTGCCCCGGACAATCGAACCCGCTTCTCCCAAGGCATCAACCGGCCTGCTCCATTCGAAGGGGTGGCAGATCGCGATGATCGGGCTGGGCACCGCGACGGCGCAGCTCGACACCTCGGTCAATATCGCCTTCCCCGCCATTACCCGGGGATTTGCGCTCGGGATCGGCGATATCCAATGGGTGGTGATCTGCTACGTGCTGACCTACGCCAGTCTGCTATTGGCGCTCGGGCGCATCGGCGACACCATCGGCCATGCGATCATCTTCCGGGCCGGCTTGATCTGCAGCGCCGTGGCGTTGCTTTTTGTCAGCATCGCCCCCAGTTACGGCGCGATGCTGACTTTTCGCTGCCTGCAAGGGATCGGCGCCGCGCTGGTGATGAGCTGCGGCGCGGCACTGGTGACATCTCTCTATGGCGAAGAGCGGCGCAGCCGGGCGCTCGGCATTTACACCATGATGATGGCATTGGGCTGGATGCTCGGTCCGTTGCTCGGCGGCGCCTTGACGTCCCTTTGGGACTGGCCCGCGGTGTTCTGGTTCCGGATTCCGATCGCGATCGCCGCACTGTTGCTGTTACGCGGCCTGCCCGTAGCGCCGCCGCGCATGACCAGCGAACGCTTTGACGTGGCGAGTGGCATCGCGCTAGCCGTGGGCCTGGTGGCGATGCTGCTGGCGATCAATCGCGTCAGAGAGTTCTCCGCGCTCTGGCTTGGACTGCTATCCATCCTCGCCTTTGCGGGCTTTGCCATCCGCCAGTCCCGCGCGGAGCGTCCGATTATCGCGATGGCGGTTCTCAAACTGCCAGGCTTTGCGCTGCTCAATCTCGTCAGCATGCTGGCCAATCTCGCGGCCTTTTCGGTCTGGCTGCTGGTGCCCTATTATCTGGCCCGCTTGCCTTCCTATTCACTGACGGAGGGCGGCGCGATCCTGGCGGCCGGCGCCGCAGGCGCCGCACTGGCCGCGCCGATCGGCGGCCGCCTGATCGGGCGGCACGTCTCCGCGGAGCGGCTCGCGATTGCAGGTGCCGCCATCATTGGCGCCGGTCTTCTGCTACTGGGCGCATGGACGGAACAGACATCGACCATCCTGCGCGTCGCAGGTCTCGTCGTGCAGGGCGTCGGCCTCGGACTATTCCAGCTCGCCTATTCGGATATCGTGACCGCAGCGCTTCCACTAACGGAGCGTGGCGTTGCCGGCAGCCTTGCGCTGCTGACGCGAACGCTGGGCACCGTCACCGCGGCGTCGGTCTTCTTTCTGGTGTTCGAAATCCTGCAGGCGACACATGGCTTCCTTGAAGCCTTCCAGCAGACGTTTCAGCTTGCAGCGTTGTTGGCGTTTGTTGCGGCGGGGCTGTTGATGCTTTCTCCGCGGAAGGTCGGAAAGTCGTAGGCGGTCGTGGCGAAGCCGCCATGCTTTGAGCCGCCTCAATCACACCCAAGCCGCCTCATCAAACAATCCCCAAAGCTCGTTGCTGATCGCATCGTCGTACGGCGTGAGGTTGGACAACACGACCAGGAGCGTATGCTGCCTGAGGTCGCGTCGGATGTGAGCCGTGAAGCCTTCCCAATTGCCCCAATGTTCGACGACATCGGGTGACATGATTTCCCAGCCATAGCCGTATCCCGTGGTCGTGCCATTATTCAGTTTCCCGGAAACGTAGGCATGGTCGTAAACTGAAACAGGAATCAACGTGCCGAAGCGCAGTGCCGCGTCCCAACGGACCAGGTCGCGGCAGCTGGAATAGATTCCCCCGTCGCCATAGACGCCGTCCAGATAATTGAGGTCGGACAGGACCTTTTTTCCGAACAAGGATTTGCGGAAGCCAAATACCCGGCTGCTCAGCGGGCATGTCCTGGAGGCAAGATTAAACGCGGCGCTGTCATTCATGCCCAGCCTGTCGAAGATTTCTCTCTTCATGAATTCCGGATAGGTCAATCCGGTGACGCGCGACAGGATCACCTCGAGTAATGCGTACCCGGTGTTATTGTATTCGAATTCATCCCCGGGCCGGAACAACGGCGGTGGCCGAAACTGTTCCAGCATTGTAACGACATCGCTCGCGGTGATGACCCGCGTTCCATCCCAATGCTTGTCCGCGAGAGCCATATAATCCGGCAATCCGGAGGTATGGTGAAGCATCTGCTTGAGCGTAATGCCACCATATGAGTTGAGCTCGGGCAGATAACGCGCCACAGCGTCATCGAGTTTCAATCGGCCGCCATGGGCAAGCACCAGCATGGCCGCCGCCGTAAACTGCTTCGTCAGTGAAGCGATGGAAAACGAGGAATGTGCGGTCAGCGGCACCGATTCCGCCAGATCGGCATAGCCGTATTGGCCCTCGAAGCAGACATTCCCAACCTTGGCGATCAGCACGGCGCCGCTGAAAAGATCGCGCCGATAAATCCCGTCCAGCCAATCGGCCACGCCGTTTGCTCTCATCTCCGGCGGCAGCGTTCGATCAACGACAAGAGGAGGGATCATGTTCGCTCGCCGGCCTCTCGCATGGATCTAGAGCCGACTGCGGTTCGCTGCGATCCAGTTATAGATCGGATGACCGAACAGACGGCTGAATACGGGTATATAGAAGAACGGTATCAACCACCAAAGACCGGGGACGCGCAGCACGACATATCTGTAAGCTTCGAATCCAGGCAGCGCGCGCTTGTCCGGCAAGACCAGATAGAGCGCCTTCTTCATCTGTTCATCGCTGACAACATCCGATGGATCGGTCCGGAAGTCCCGTATCTGGATTTGCCGCAACCCGTCGAATGCGAGAAAACCGGCCATCGACCGCTTACAGAAACCGCAATGGCCGTCATAGATCATCTCCATCGGTCCAATGCGCCACTTCCACATTGCGCCCAATTTTTGCAGCCATTGTGGGAACACGAAGCTCATGTGGCCCATGATCATGACGAAGGAGAAGTAATACAAGTTCAGCAGCAGGGCGAATTGCAAATGGAGGAAAATCGCCCCGGCCAGCAAATAGGGGCGCGAGCGGCGTTGCCAGACCATGAAGGGAAACGCCAGCTCGATCAGGATGACGGCATAGGTTGCGATATTCACGAGCCAGAAGTTCGACGCCAGAATGCGCAGCAAAAATTCATTGTAGTAGTCGGCGCTGGAGAAAACCCGCCAGACGGCGTCGCCATGCCACCATTGTTCGCCACGAATTTTGCCAATGGCGCTGTAGAAGAACAGGGTCGCCATCTGGATTTGCATCAACCGCGTGCAAGCAAAGGCCCAGCGGCTGCCAAATCGGCGCGGATGCGCGCGAAGGTCCGTCAATTTCGCGGCGCGCACCTGTCGCACACGGTCCAGACTGAGCGCGCGTCCGATCGGCGCAAAACACAGGATCAGCAGCAGGCAGGCAAGGATCGAATCCACGCCATAATACATGTCGGGATTTCGATTGTCGTAGGACAGCTGGCCGACCAGCACGGCCCATTTGACCCAGGACGTGCGCCATCCCAGTGTGAAGGCGACGCAGCACGCCAGAAACAACGCGTGGAAGACGTACAACTGCCAGGGCGCGGTGAGGTAGAACAGGATCGATTGCGCCCAAGGATCGGAATCCTCCTGCGTCAGCAGCGTCCGCGGCATCCACCCGTCGTCTCCCCAGAATGTGAGCAAATAGGGAGTTGCGAGCACATAATGCAGCAAGAGCGCGGCACCAATTCCGACGCGTGCGATTTCCAGCGGCGTGGTCGGGCCATCCTGAAACCAGATGCTCTGCCAGACAAGGCCGACCCGATCGGCGACGCGCTGAAAACCGTTCCGTATTGCTGTGCTTGCTGGCACGCTATCGCCCCGGGCACGTAACAGTTCGCAGCGTCTTTGCCACGACGAATTCAGCGTCCAAAGGCAGCTTGCCGCTCAGCATATCTTCCGGCGAAAAATCCTTCTGCTGGATCTCCAGCAGCGTCACGTTGACCGGGTTGAGCGAAGCATGTTCAAGACACAGCGTCGCGCCTGCAGCCTCGCCATGGAGATCCGGCATCGTCATGATCATGGTATAGCGGTCCCGCATCCAGATTGAATTCGGGTCGAACCTGTTCAGGCGATCGGCCGGCGTAAAAGTATGCTTTTCGCCGGAGGTATCTTCGATCACGTAACTGAACCGATATCCGGGGGAGACAAAGGGCGCGAAGAATTCCCACGGATTTTGCAGCCCGAAAAATGTCAGATAGGGCTGAGCCAGCGCGCGTGCGGCCACGGTGATCGAGTTGTCCGGCGCGGGGGCGATAATCATTGCAAAGGTGTGCCATGCCACCAGGACCGACATGGCCACATAAGCCAGTCGTTGCAGGCCCGATCTGATTGGCTGAGGCATTTCGTTCCTCTGCGATCCCAGCGTATGGCTGGCGGAGAGAGTGGGATTCGAACCCACGGTACGGTTTCCCGCACACACGCTTTCCAAGCGTGCGCCTTAAGCCACTCGGCCATCTCTCCGGAGGCCCTCTCTTGAAGGGGCAGGACGCTTTTTGCAAGGGACCGCGGGCACGCACCCCACAATTTCCCCAATCAATTGAATTTATTGGATAATTTTATGCTTCGGCCCGCCCGGACAAGGGCTTCGAACTGGGCCTTGAACCGGAATCAGGTTATCGCCGACGACCATAGGGCAGCCCTGGGCGGAGAACGGCATGATGATCTCGCGAACGCTTTCATTCTCCATCGCGCTGGCGGCGCTGGTCGCGGCTGCTGCCGGCCCCGCGATGGCGCAATCATGCACCCGTCAGGGCGTCGACGTGAGCTGCGACGATGGCAGGCGTGGCATCTTCTCAGGCGATGCGATCATCTGGGCCGACGGCACGCGATCGAGCCTAGCCTCGCCGCATCCGAGCGTCATCATCGGCAACAAGTCTTCCGTTGTGGTCGGGCCCGGCGTGTTCGTCGGCAAGGGCAAGGGAGTCGTGCCGATGGAAAATCCGAGCGACCCGCGCCGGGCACGCTGCCCGGTGCTCGACGGCGTTTCCTATTGCTACTGAATAACGAGCACGGCCGCTGGATTCCTGTACTGACGCGTTTTCTTCACGCGAACCGGAAGCCAGTTCGCTTGAAAACGCTTTAGTGATACCGCGCGCCGTTGGTGACCGAGCGCAGCGGCCACCGGGTTTGTGCATCAGCCAGCACGGGTCCCAAAGGGCTTTTATCGAGCTGGCTTTCCTGCAGCGCGTCGATGAAATCGGCGAACCATTGCTGGATCGTGCCGACGCGCAGCTTTGCCATCATCGCTTCCCAGCGCATCCGGCGTTCGTTCAGCGGCATCGACAGCGCGGTCGCGATGGTGCGGGCCATGCCGTCGATATCGTGCGGGTTCACCAATAGCGCGGTGTCGAGTTCGTTGGCGGCACCGGCGAATTTCGACAGCACCAGCACGCCGGGATCGGCCGGGTTTTGCGCGGCGACATATTCCTTGGCGACGAGATTCATTCCGTCCTGCAGCGGCGTCACCACGCCGACCTGCGCGGTGCGATAAAGCCCCGCAAGCACGGCCTGGCCATAGCCCTTGTTGAGATAGCGGATCGGCGTCCAGTCGACCTCACCGTGGATGCCGTTGACGTCGCTGACGAGTCTCGCGACCTCGCTCTGCAGATTGCCATAGGCCTCGATCGCACCGCGCGACGGCGTCGCGATCTGCAACAGCGACACGGTACGCAACAGCTGCGGATGCAGCGCCCACATCCGGTCGAATGCCTTGATGCGGTTGATCAGCCCCTTGGAATAATCCAGCCGGTCGACACCGATCGCGAGCTTCTCGCCGTTCAGGCTGCGCCGCAGCCGCGACACGTCCGGATGCGTCATCGCCTTGGCGGCCTGCTGGGCGAATTTCTGCGGATCGATGCCAATCGGGAATACCGCGGCGCGCGTGCGGCCGTGGCGCGAAGTCACCACACCATCATGCACGACGAGCCCGAGATCGGACTGCGCGTAGGACAGGAAGTTTTCGCAATCCTCTTCGGTCTGGAAACCGATGAGGTCATAGGCCAGCATCGCCTCGATCAGATCGCGGTGATGCGGCACGCCGCTGATCACGGCGCGCGTCGGCCACGGCGTATGCAGGAAGAAGCCGATCGGCTGCGTCACGCCGAGGTCGCGCAGCTCGGCGCCGAGCGCGAGGAAATGATAGTCCTGGACCCAGAACGCGGAGTCCGGCTTTTTGAAACGCAGCAGCGCGCGCGCCATGAACGCGTTCACTTCGCGATAGCTGACATAGTCATCCTGGGACGCGCGAATCAGATCGGCGCGCGAATGCAACGCCGGCCACAATGCCGAATTGGCAAAGCCCTCGTAATAGCCGCCGTAATGCGCCGCCGGCAGATCGAGCATCGCAAGCGCACCGGCGCCCAGGGCTTCAATTTCGGCGAAAGGTTCCTTCTGGTTCCCGTCGCGGACCCGGCCGCTGGAACCAACCCAAATCGCGCCGGATTTCTCGACAACCGGCAATAAAGCCGCCGCGAGACCGCCGGTCATGGGTTCGCTGGGTTTTCCGCGTGCGACGCGGTTCGAGACGACAACGAGATTCACAGGTCCCCTCCTGCTGTATTCGCGAGTTAACAGCCGTTCATCAATATGGTTCCTCGCCAACCTTTCAACGAATTGAAACCAAATTCGGGCTCAAGCGAATGGAACTCACCTGAACTCACGAAAAAGAAAATTTTTTGCGAGATGCGGCGTGATGCGCGAGGGAACTGTGTTCGAAAGCCGGCGACATCGGAAAATCAACCGCCGATTATGGCAGCGACACATCCCTTTCGTCGTCGAGCAGATGCGACAGAAATTCTCTGACATCGCTCGGTGCATCGAAATGTCCTGCGACGCCATGTGCGCGGCGGCCGACAGAGAATGCCAGACCATCATAGTCCGGCATGATGCCGAACACCGTTTCGTCGGTGACGTCATCGCCAATGAAAAGCGGACGGCGGCCCTTGAACGGTTCACGCGTCATCAATTCGCGCACGCCGGTCGCCTTGGTGAAACCGGAATGCTTGATCTCGCAGACGCATTTACCCGGCAGTATCTCGATCGGTGCGTTCGGCAAATCGGCACGGATCAGTGACACCGCTTCATAGATCGCCTTCTCCGCATGCGGTGCGAGGCGGTAATGCAGCGCGAGCGAATAGCCCTTGTCCTCCAGCAAAATTCCCGGACTGAGCTTGGCAATCGCCGCGAGGCGGCGCTTCAATTCCTTGTCCATCGGCGGCGCGTGGCTGGCGACGGATTCGCTGTCGGGATCGATGCGCATCTCCGCGCCGTGGCCGCCGACGACCGGAAACTGGTCGGGGGCAAAGATCAAATCGATATCGTTGAGCGAGCGGCCGCTGACGAGCGCCAGCGCGCCGTTGGTGCGGGCCAACAGCCGGTTCAGCGTCTTCGCCAGACCCGGCGGCACCCAGACCTCGCGCGGCGTCGGCATCAGATCGAGCAGCGTGCCGTCGATGTCGAGCAAAATGGCAGTTTCGCTCAAATGCGGCACCAGCGAGCGCGGCACCGGAACGGTCTCCGGCGCACCCTCGTCGTCACCAGCGATATCTTCGTCCAACGGCATTTCCAGCAGATCCTCGTTCATCTCATCCTACTCCACAAAGGCTAGCGGCCGTGCGACGGTTTCGAGCGACTTGCGCTCGGCCGCGATGGCGTATCGCCATGCCACGGCCGCCGCCACGACCATCAATGCCGACCCCAACAGGTAGCCGGCGAAAACACTGGTTCGCGATCCCGTGTCGATCAGCACGCCGAACAGCGCGGGTCCAACCACGCCGCCGATTCCAGTGCCGATCGCATAGAAAAGCGCAATCGCCAGTGCACGAACTTCCAGCGGAAACGTCTCGCTGACGGTGAGATAGGCCGCACTCGCCGCCGGCGAGGCAAAGAAGAAGATCACCATCCAGGCGATCGTCTGCGTCTGCGCCGTCAGGGCACCGATCGAGAACAGATAGCCCGACAACGCCAGCAGCACGCCAGAGACGCCATAGGTCAGCGTGATCATCTTGCGGCGGCCCAGCGTATCGAACAGCCGGCCCAGCAGCAGCGGCCCGAGGAAATTACCCGCCGCGAAGGGGAGGATGTACCAGCCGACATGGTTGGCCGGAATGCCGAAGAAGTCGGTCAGGATCAGCGCGAAAGTGAAGAAGATCGCGTTGTAGAAGAACGCCTGCGCGATCATCAGCACCAGGCCGACCATCGAGCGCTGGCGATACGCCATGAACAGCGTCTGCGCGACTTCGCGCAGCGGCGTATGGCTGCGCATCCGCAACTTGATCTTCGGCAGGACTGCCTTCGTCTCATCGCGCACCTGCCTCGCCGATTTCTCGATGGCGTCAACGATCGCATGCGCCTCGTCGGGGCGGCCATGGATCATCAGCCAGCGCGGGCTTTCCGGAATCCACATCCGCATCACGAACACGACGAGGCCGAGACCGGCGCCGGTGAGATAGGCGAGCCGCCAGCCCATATCAGGACCAATGAACGCCGGATCGAGCAGCACAATCGCGCTGACCGCGCCGAGTGCGGCGCCGATCCAGAAGCTGCCGTTGATCACCAGATCGGTCCAACCGCGGTAGCGCGCCGGCACCAGTTCCTGAATCGTCGAATTGATCGCGGTGTATTCGCCGCCGATCCCCGCACCGGTCAAGAACCTGAAGAGCGCATAACTTCCCACACTCCAGGAAAATGCCGTTGCCGCCGTCGCGGTGAGATAGACCGCAAGCGTGATGAAGAACAATTTCTTGCGGCCGATGCGATCGGTCAGCCAACCGAAACCGAGTGCGCCGAGCACGGCGCCGGCGAGATAGGCGCTGTTGGCCAGCCCGACATCGAAATTCGAAAACCGCAGCGTCGGGCTTTCCTTGAGCGCACCGGACAACGCGCCCGCCAGCGTCACTTCCAGCCCATCCAGAATCCAGGTGATCCCGAGCGCCAGCACGACGCGGGTATGAAATCCGCTCCAGCGGAGATCATCGAGCCGCGCGGGAATCGAGGTTTCGATGACGCGGTCATTATCCTGTTTCAGCGGAGCGGAAATGGAGTCACGCTCACCCACTGCCGCACCATGCCGTCTCGCTTTCACAACCATCCGATTAGACCAATGGAAAAACGCCTCGGAACACCCAGCCCCAAGGTTTCTTGGCCCGATTTGCGGCAAACAGGATGCCCGCCACGGGGAGACAACGCCCGGGTGGCATCATGGTTCCCGCATTGCAGCAGGGGGACCGGAGCCGTTCTGTCATGCGATTAACTGCGCTTTACCCATCCGCGGTGTCGTCCCCGCGACGGCGGGGATCCAGTACGCCGCGGCTTCTCGGTTCAATCATAGGCGTCTCTGGAATACTGGATCGTCCGCCTTCGCGGACGATGACAGCGGAATATGCGTTTGCGATCTCGCGACGCATTTGCGCCCGAGTTTTGCTCTTGAACTCCCACCCTCGAATCAGAGGGCGCAGGGAATGCCGGATGCGCGCTGCACCCGCGATCCCGTGAGCAATGTGCACAAGGAGGTGCGCCCACGAGCATACAGGGCAGCGGAGAACATCCGACATTCCCTGCGCAATGGCTTTACGGCTTATAGCGTGCTCTCCCCGGAGAACGGCTGTTTTGCCTCCGTTGCGCCCTGAGAAGCAGATGCCTCCAGGTGCGTTGACGCCAGCACCGCGACGTCAGGACCACACGCCTTTGCCGTACGCGTCAGCCACGATCGCTGTCATGACCTCCGCGTCCACCGCATCCCGCCGCACGTTCGTAGCGATCGCGAGCGCCCCTCTGGTCGGGCGGGACGGACAATATCTGCCA